>NZ_JAKKRW010000002.1:0-278877 GCF_025653905.1 Shewanella sp. SM71 | reverse complement strand
ACCTTGATCGCTGTGATATATCACATTCTCAGGCTTACCCCTTAACTCAAATGCCATTTTCAAAGCTTTACAGGTCAGCTCACTATCTGGTGATAATGACAAAGCCCATCCAACAGGTTTGCGGGAAAATAAGTCTAAAACAACGGCTAGATAGGCCCAGCGATTACCGACCCAAACATACGTCACGTCGCCACACCACACTTGATCTGGTTGAGTTACTGCAAACTGTCGATTTAGCGTATTGGGGATTGCAACATGCTCTTGTGTCGCTTTCCTATAAGAATGCTTAGGCTGCTGACAGCTTAATAACCCAAGCTTTTTCATTAGATTACGGGCTCGATAACGACTGAGACCAATCCCTTTATTAGTCACTAATTGCGCTATCGTTCGAGCACCGGCAGAGCCATGACTAATATGATGTGCGGCCTTCACTTCACTGCATAAAATAGTAAAGTCTGCATCAATATGTTCTTTTCTTTTTAGCCAATACTTATAGCTACTTCGATGTACTTTGAATGCATTACAAATTGTGAGAATAGAGTGGCTCTGCTTGAGTGCGCTGATTAGCGTAAATTGTTCATCGAGTCTGACATCAAGAGAGCGGTAGYCTTTTTTAGGATAAGATTGTGCTCCTCAAGACGAGCTATTTGCTTCTTCAGCTCACGGATTTCAATTTGTTCAGGGGTAATCGGAGATGCTTTTGGTGTGCCACCCTGGCGTTCTAGTTTTAACTGTCTCACCCATTTATCCATAGTGGACTTACCWACGTTCATCGCCTTTGCAGCTTCGATGATGCTATGGTTTTTATCGAGGACTAATTGGGCTGCTTCAAGTTTGAATTCAGCACTAAATGTTTTTCTGGTTGTCGATCTCATGTGTTCACCTAAAGTCATCTACGAGGTAATAATATCACCTCTATTTAGGTGGCCAAAATTAGTGTGCCACTACAGGAGAAACTGGGCGCGGTTTTGCCGTAGTCGCGGACGAAGTTCGCAACCTTGCATCGAGGACACAGGAATCCACCAAATCCATTGAAATCATCATCACGAATTTATCTTCCGGTTCAGCTAAAGCTGTAGATGTAATGAATAGTGCACAGAAGCAAGCGTTAATGATAAAAGAACGGATCGGAGAAACTTCTGATGCGTTTGCAGATATCATCCGCGTTGTTGATCAAATAAAAATCATGAATGGAGATATTGCCCGCGCTTCAGAAGATGAAAAACAAGAGATGGCACATATAACTTACAGCATTTCAAATATTCTAAAACAAGCCAAAATAAATCAGCAAGCGGGAGAGTTAGCACAAACATCACAGCAACATCTGGAAGAACAAGTGGAGATGATTGAGGGGTTACTAAAGCAATTTAGAACCTAAAGTTACTGCGCTCTAGGAATAAAAAATAGCGATAAACATTATGAGTCTATCGCTATTTTATTGTCTTGTAATTCCTGCGTGCTAATCGAACAAAAACACGCTTAAATGCAGCTCATCTAAATCGTCCTAAGCCACAGTATTCAAGATGCGGCAATGGATTACTTAACGATTTCCATCTCAGCTAATAAATTGTCGGCATGATCTAAATACTTCATTACCCACAGCATATAACGGCTGTCGACATGAATAGAACGGTTAATCTCGTTATCAAATGCCCAACCGCCGATAATGCTTTCATACACACCGTCGAACAATAGGCCGACGAGTTCAGCGCGGCCGTTTAAGGTCGGTGAGCCAGAATTTCCGCCAGTAGTATCTAAAGTTGATAAAAAGTTTACTGGTACAGAATCTATTGATTTCATATAGAAATCACCATATTGCTCCTGCTTAATCAGCTCTAACTCTTTCTTTGGTGCATCGAATGGGTCAACACCTGTGTCCTTTTGCACTATGCCTTCAAGGCGAGTGAATGGCACAGCCACTAAACCGTCTTTTGGCGAGTAGCCTTTCACATGACCAACCGTGACACGTAAGCTTGAGTTAGCATCAGCATACACTGGCTTACCTTGCTCTAGGTTGTAAGCAATAATGGCATCCATATATTGCGGACGCACCTTCATTAGTTCACCCGCTAGTTCTTTTTCTTTCTTTTCTTCAGCCATATCTGTGTCATACATAGCGACAGCGAATTGAATGAAAGGATCTTTAGAGGCTTTAAAATCGGCAACGGATTTATCCATCCACGCCAGACGAACATCTTTCTTACCTAACTCAGTTTTGGCGTACATTTTATCTAAGGTTTTCGAAAGCTTAGCTTCACTAAACTTTTTATCGATACCAAAGGCTTTATCCAACGCGGGTAGGCGCTGGTCTTCTGGCAGTGCGGCGTAGCGTTTTAGCATGTCGAGCAATACCGCTTTATCAACGCTTGGCGCATAACGACGGTCAATACGCTCCATGCTGGCTTTTAGACGTGTCATATCACGATCTTGGAAGCCCGGTTCACGCTGCATATCTGGCAGTTGTTTCTCGTTCGCGAGGCGATATAAGCTGCGCGCCGTCGGCAACATAGTCGTGCTGCCTATGTAGCTTAAGATCATGTCACGCTCTTGATGCGTCTTGCCTTTGGCAATCAAGGCATCTAATTCCGCTAAGGTTTTACCGTATTTCGCTTCACGACTGCTGTCTTTGGCTATCCACGCCGCCAGCTTAGCTTCGAGGGCTTTACGGTCGGCCAACATGGTTGATTTGCCGTAAAACTCGATCATAGAAGTGAAGTTTTTCGCGTAATTTGCCAGACCTGCGATTTGACTCTCGTACTTAATACGCTCGTCGCTGCCCTCTGGCGCGGTTTCTTTAATGATCTCTATAAAGCGTTCACGCAGCATTTTGCCTTCGGGATAAGCCCACTCAAACTCATTTTGAACTTCAGTGGCTGTGCGATATCTGTTGGTGCGACCTGGGTAGCCTGCCACCATCACAAAATCCCCCTCACTCACGCCTTTAGCCGATACTTTTAAGAAACTTTTTGGCTCATAAGGCACGTTGTCAGCACTAAATTCTGCGGGTTTACCCGCTTTAGATACATAAGCACGGTAGAAAGAAAAATCGCCTGTGTGACGTGGCCACATCCAGTTGTCTACGTCGCCGCCGTATTTACCCACGCTCGCGGCTGGGTTATAGACTAAACGCACATCACGGATTTCCAGTTGTTTAACCAGATAATATTCGAGACCACCGTGAAAGCTATACACTTGGCAACGGTAACCATCTTCTTTTTCACATTCAGCAACTAAGGCTTTTTCCTGGCTTTCAACGCCTTGATAGAAGGCGCTGCCCACTTTACCTTCAAGCCCGTTTTTAACTCGCTCAGTGACATTAGTGACATCTTCAGTCACATAGACACGTGAGCCAGGGGTCGCAGGTAATTCATCGGCGAAGGTCTTAGCTAAAAAACCATCCTGCAGCAGATTTTTCTCAGGAGTGGAGTTGTATTGAATCGCCCCATAGGCACAGTGATGGTTAGTCACGACTAGGCCCTTTGGCGATACAAATGATGCAGTGCAACCGCCAAGGCTTATCACGGCATTCATCGGGAATTCGGTGAGTTTAGAAATCGATTTTGCATCAATTTCAAGGCCTTTTGCTTTCAGCTCATCAGCCATAGCAGGCAGTTGATGGGGCTGCCACATACCTTCGTCAGTCTGTGCGCCAAAACTAGCGGCCACGGCAACTGTGAGTAACCATTTTTTCATTGTGTTAAGTCCGTTTTATGTGAATGAAGCCACGCGCAAGCTGGGCCATTTTCTCGTTTTAATAGCGTTGTTTTAATTTTAAATAACTGTGCTAAAACCCAGCATCACTCGCTTTAAAACCTAAAAAGCAAAAAGTCAGGCCGGGGCCTGACTTTATCACATGCGACACTCTCTATAACAGACTCTGAAAAACTCGCTTACAAAGCAAATACATTTAATCAAAGTTACTCAGCCGCGTTGGCTAAAAAGCCACACCTATCGCAATGAATTAGATCCCAACAAATAGTTGGGCACCCACAATCACGGCACCTAACAAGCCTGCAATAACTAACGCAACAGATCCGCCAGACACTTGATAACCCCCAAGCTGCGACTGACGTTGACGCAGTGCCATAACAATTGGCAAGAAGATGATCATCACGACCAATGGTACGGCCGCAAATCCCAGTACCGCCACAAAGCCTTCAGGCAAATACAAGGCACACAAAACAGGCGGAATAAAGGTCAGTAACCAAGTTTGAATACGGCCGGCAAACGTTTCTTTGGCGCGAGTTAATTCGGCGATAAAGTCATATAAACTTAAGGTCACACCGAGGAATGAGGTCACTAAGGCTAAGTCAGCGAATAATGAAATACATTTGCTGATCCAAGGTGTATGAGCAATATCCTGTAATGCCGTGACGAGTGAAGGTAGTGAACCTTCAAAACTATTCACCTCATATCCGCCTACTGTGCCTAAAGTCACCAATAACCAAAGCACATAACAAGCAAGTGGGATAGTCGAGCCGATTAACAACACTTTACGCAGTGATACTGCATCGCCATCGAGATAACGCACTAAAGTGGCGATACAGACGTGGAAACCAAACGAAGTAAACACTACGGGAATTGCCGCCATCCAATTGCTGGTCATAGACTCGGCAATCGCGCCCGTTGCCATGCTAGCAAGACTGACTTCGGGCAATAAAAATAATACCACCACCACGAGCAATAGAATCATTAACGAAAATAGGAAACGTGAAACTTTATCGACCCAAGCAACACCTAGCGCCGCAAAGCCACCGAGCACCAGTGTAAATAACAACACTGCGACTTGATTATCGAGCACGATATCGAACATGTTCTTCGCTTTAAGCACTAATAACGAAGAGCCGCCGGTGAGATAAGCCGCGGTCAAGGCAAATAATAAACTCAGGAAAGAAGCACCTTGAATTATTTGACCTTTTTTACCCAGTAACTTACCCGTAATAGCATGCACGTTATCCCCCACGCCAGTGCGTAAGTTAATTTCGAGCATAAGTAATGAGGTATAGGCGGACACGCCCCAAATAACGACGAGTAACACTAAAGCAGGGATAATACCTAAAGCCGCTGTGGCTAAAGGTAACGCTAACATACCTGCGCCAATGGCCGTCCCGGCAACGATGGCGATCGAGCCTAACATTTTTGAATTCACACAATAGTCCTGTTCAATAATTAATTATTATTTTATTTGAGTAAGATTTGAACCGATAAAGCCTTGCGTCTTAAATCGAAATAAGCGACACATCACTTAAAGCATCCAATCAGATCTCGACCTAGCAGATCAATTGGCCCCAATAGCTTTTGAATGTTTCAACCCAGTAGCCATTGAGGCTAACTAAATCGATTATTGAAAAATGGCATGACTTTCAATTGTGATAGCCCAAATTAATGTACCGATATAAGCATCGATTAAATAGATAGTTTGGGACATTAACAGAGCCAAACCCAGTGGGCAAGCCAGTTGTGAACAAAGAAGGGTAGCAAACGGTACGGTAACAACTTAATAGCGCTGTGATAAACGAAAATATACAAGCCAACAAAATCGCTACCTTTGTTGAGAATACCTGTAATCTTGTATTAGGCTCGAATCAAAATAAAGCCGGTCTTTTTCCATCCGATGCAGACAAAAAGGGCTTAAACACAGCGAATATGTTTAAGCCCAATCACATCATGTTGAGAATTGATTAACTCAAAATGTTAATTTACAGCTCAGTCCACGCCATAGCCCAAGAAGCGCCAACACCTGGCTCAAATCCTGTGGCAGAAGCCGACCACTGCACGCAATAGCCGCTATAAGGGAATGGCTTACATTGATACACTTTGCCATTTTTAGGCTGTAACACTGTAGTACCTGCAACGTAACCTTTCACGCCTGCTGGGAATACAAAATCAGCTTCTGGTGCAGGAGCTTGATCCTTTAAGAAGAGATCAAAGTTCTGCTGAATAACATCACCTTGTTTAGGCTCAGCTTTTACCTGCAAATGATAATGCCCAGCTTTAGGCTCAACAACGTCTAACACTAAGCTAACACTAGTATTGTTAACAGTTTGGCTCACAAAACCTGACGCTGTGCCATCATGGCTAAACAAATACGCTGACACTAGCATCTCAGCGTTACTGGTTACATCAAAGCTGACCTTCGCCGCACCATCGATAATTTGATAATCGTCGGCAAGTGAAGTGACTTCTAAGCTGTTGCCCGGAGCAGGAGCTAAATCAAATCCCACTTCGACACGCTCAATACCTGAGTTTTTCGCTGTAAAAATGTCATTTTTGCCATACACAGGCTCAATCACACCCGATGCATTTTTTTGTCCCGCTTTTAACTGGGACTGCTGGGCGTTAATCGCGCTCGCTAATAGGAAAGGCCAATTTTGTTTATCACCTTGAGTCGCATCGCTAATGGTAATGACTGTTTGCTTAGCCGCTTGCTCACCATTGGCGTCAAACACCCGGGTCATCACTTTATCGCCTGCTTTTAGATCGAGTGACGGATTGATATCCCCCACATCTTGCCATTCACTCGGCACAACAGGACCCGAGCCCAAGTTCACATCGATAGCATTGTAGAAACTATTCGTCGTATCTCCAACTTCCCACACGGCCAAGATCACTTGATAACCACTGCGACCTTCTGGCACGTAGCAGTCATGGGTCACTAACTTAGGCGGCTGTTCCATACCACCATCAACTACGCAA
This sequence comes from Shewanella sp. SM71, assembly GCF_025653905.1. Taxonomy (NCBI): domain Bacteria; kingdom Pseudomonadati; phylum Pseudomonadota; class Gammaproteobacteria; order Alteromonadales; family Shewanellaceae; genus Shewanella; species Shewanella sp. SM71. The sequence goes on along the minus strand of NZ_JAKKRW010000002.1, from coordinate 272,181 downwards.
AAGGGGGCTAAGTCAAAGCTCGCTCGGCTCAAAGCTTGGTTTGGGTTCCAATCTTGGCGAGTTAAATAGTAACGCCAATTACGGGTGACATGATTTGCTGTGAACTGCCAACTGAACTTATTCCAGCCCGCTTTAATATCCGTCTTTGCCCAACGGCTCGGACTTTGTTCATCCAAAGGTGAAAAAGCACCATTGCCAGCACTCGCCAATTTGCCATCAGCAGGACCTGATTCAGGAAACCCCGATGGCCCCTCAACACTTTGCGGCTCCCATTGCACCGCGCCACAATTGGCATTTTTACCTGTTTTACAGGCATATGAACGCGATTCAGGTGCCACAACATAACCGTGCGCCTGCGCAGAGATACTCACAAACGCATTCGTCGCCATTACTGCCGCGGCCAATAAACTCAATTTAGAAATAGGGGAAAAAACAGTAGGATTTGCCACTTTAATGCACTCCATTGATTGCCTATCATCCTAAACATAATGATAGGCTTAGATATAAAAGTGGTATTTGGGCAAACAACAGCATTAAACAGCAGTCGTTTATCTTTCACAGAAATCGAATTCTGCGGCAACTCCGCTATCTTAGTTCACTAAAAAATCCATTTACAACCTTAGACCGGAAGCTTTGCGTCCTAACTTTTCAATTAGTTTGCCAAATACAGTCGTTATCATTGAGTCACTACGAGTTAACAGTATGTAACTAAGTAGAAATGACTTGGCTAAATTAGCAACAAAAGACAACGTTGTCAAAAAATAATTCATTTATATTCATTAAGTTACAGAATGTGAATCGGTATTTTTCTGACACCCGTCAAACATTTATCAGCACCTACTGTTATAAACTCGTGCTTGAAACTAAATCTTACCTAGGTATAATGCCCACCTCGCTTCGGGGGAGTAGCTAACTGGATTTCGAGCAATCGTCATCTAGGGTGAACATCAACATACTTGGCAACATGCCATGGTGTTCACAGCAAATCATAGATTTGCCCAGCAAGACCTGAGCACAATGACCGCACCTAGGGGTGGACGGTTTATTGTGCTTATGTCATAACCACCCCTAAAGGATCACACTTGGAAGCCCTACTTGCCTCAACCTTTACGGTTGCTATCGCCGAAATTGGTGATAAAACTCAATTACTTGCACTAATCCTCGCCGCAAGATTTAAAAATAAAACCGCCATTATTTTAGGTATTTTGCTGTCGACATTATTTAACCATTTTGCCGCAGCTTGGATTGGCCAATGGGCGATTAACTGGGTAAGCCCAGATCTGGCACGTTATTTAGTGGCTGCGTCATTCTTTGCGATCGCTCTTTGGGTGTTAATCCCCGATAAAGTCGATGCAGAAGAGAGCCGTTTCTATAAAATGGGCCCCTTTCTCGCCACCTTTATCCTGTTTTTTATCGCCGAAATGGGGGATAAAACGCAAATCGCAACTGTGGTATTAGCCGCAAAATACGATTCATTAACTATGGTGGTTGCTGGCACAACCTTAGGCATGCTGCTTGCTAACGTACCCGTAGTGATCGCAGGCCACTTCAGCGCCGAAAAATTGCCTATGTTGTGGATACACCGTGGCTGCGCCGTATTGTTCGCACTCTTAGGCGTAGCAACACTGTTCTTCTAAGAATCGAGGCTGTGGTTTTGCTGCAGAATAAAATTTCTTCACGCAATATTTTATTCTTTTAAACCTAACCGTTTTGCAAGTCGGTGCAAATTACCTGTATCGATTTGCAATATTCTTGCACACGCAGCCCAATTTTGTTGATTCGCGGCTAAAACTTGGCGAATAAGTTGACGCTGATATCTCTCAGTCGCCGCCTTAAGCCCCAGCATAACACTGGAATTATCTTGCGATTGTCGCTCACGACAGGCCGACTCAGACCTAAATGCTAATTCCCTGGCTGGCGTTGCGGCATCTGATGGCCTATCTTCGTCGACTGTTTTATATGCTTGATTCATCAAAGAATCGAGCTGAAAATGTTTATTACTTAAGCTGATGTAAGCCGTTTTTAGCTCGGCTTTCGCCAACACCGCGGCCCTGTGTATCGCATGCTCTAGCTCACGCACATTACCCGGCCATGTGTATTGCTCTAATAACTGCTGCGCTGCGGGTGTGATATTGATATGGGTGAGTCCTAACTTCGCTTTACAACGTTCAAGAAAAAAACCTGTCAGCATGACAATATCTTGCCCACGCTCTCTTAATGGTGCTACGTGGATAGGAAACACGCTCAACCTATGGTAAAGGTCGAAACGAAAACGCCCTTCCGTTGCCTCTTGGTGCAAAATTCGATTAGTAGCGGCAATAATCCGAGTATTAACCTTTAGGCTCTTATCACTGCCCACTCGCTGTAATTCACCGTATTGTAAAACCCTCAATAACTTAGCTTGCAGCCCCAAGGGAAGCTCCCCGATTTCATCTAAAAACAAGGTCCCCTTGTCAGCGAGTTCAAACTTGCCTTGCCTATGACTGATTGCCCCCGTAAATGCCCCTTTTACATGCCCAAATAACTCGCTTTCGGCGACGGACTCCGGCAATGCAGCGCAGTTCAAATAGATAAGTGATTTATCGGCTCTGATCGATTGATTATGTATCGCCGCGGCCACTAACTCCTTACCCACGCCAGTTTCGCCGGTAATTAATACCGATAAATCAGTGCCTGCCACGGCACTTATCTGCTGCTTTAGCGATTGGATCTGTGTGGATTGCCCTATGATCTCCTGCTGACTAGCAGGACGATTGAGCACCTCAGTTCCATTGGAAACTTCAACAACTTGGGATTCTAGCTGTTGCATCAATAACGCAGTATTAAGACTGGCTGCGGCCAGTGCGCTGATCACTCGCAACTCGCTATCACTAAAACCATCAAACTGATGAGGGTTGAAACCATCAATGGTGAGCGCCCCAATTAAGCGATCGTTCGCGATTAGTGGTAAACCAATGCAAGCATGTACATGTAAGTTCGCACTATGATGTGGAATTAAACCATCATACGGATCGGGAAGTTCACTGTCGGCCGGGAAACGAACCACATCGCCAGCACGGGCGATAGCCTCTAATCTCGGATGTTCACTAATTTGAAAGCGCCGCCCTAACACTTCGGCAAAGAGCCCATCTATCGCCAAGGGGACAAATTGCTGCTCCCGAAATGCCAATAATGCCGCAGCATCACAATTGACACGCCGCCTGACCACTGCCAACAAACGCTCAAATCTGTCTTGCGTCGACACGCCGACAGTTAAATCTAAGGCTAACTGAGTTAAATCAGCATGGGCACTCATAGCACATCCACAGTCAAATAAAGTCATATTGACACAGTGTAATGTCAATTTGACTAATATCAAATTGTCATTATGACATCAGCAAGTGATTTAAAATGTTGAAATACGCTAATACCAATAAAAATCAAAACCTTAAAATATTGGCATAGTGAGTGCAATAAGAGATTTAACTAAATAAGCAAGATTTACGTAGCGCATTCATTATTAATTATCACAGGTGTATTTATGACTATTCATGTAAAAAACAATATCCACTGGGTGGGCCAACGCGATTGGGAAGTGCAAGATTTTCATGGTACTGAGTACAAGATAACTAAAGGCACAAGCTACAATAGCTACCTTATCCGTGAAGAAAAAACCGTGTTAATTGATACAGTTGATCATCGGTTTAGCCAGCAATTCTTACAAAATCTTGAAGCTGAAATTAATTTAACCGACATAGACTATATTGTGATGAACCATGCAGAGGAAGACCACTCAGGCGCCCTGACTGCATTAATGGCCAAAATTCCTAACACTCCAATTTACTGCAGTGAAAATGCGGTCGACTCCATTGTAGGACATCACCACCACCCAGAATGGAATTTCATTACCGTAAAGACAGGGGATAGTTTAGCGATAGGCAATGGTAAGCAACTGATATTTATCGAAGCACCTATGTTGCATTGGCCAGATAGCATGATGACATACCTCACCGAAGATGCGGTTTTATTCAGTAACGATGCCTTTGGCCAACACTATTGCGACGAACATTTATTCAATGATGAGGTTGATCAAAATGAATTAATGGAACAATGCCTACGGTACTACTCAAACATTTTAACGCCCTTTAGCAGCCTAGTAACGGCTAAAATTCACGAAGTATTAAGCTTTAATTTACCTGTAGATATGATCGCAACTTCACACGGCATTGTGTGGCGTGATAATCCAGCCCAAATTATTCACCAATATTTAGCTTGGGCCGACGCTTATCAAGAAGACCGCATCACGATTTTCTACGACTCCATGTCCAATAATACTCGCATGATGGCCGACGGTATCGCTCAAGGTATCCATGATGTTGACCCCAATGTAGCGGTAAAAGTGTATAACGTCGCACGTCATGATAAAAACGAAATCCTTGCACAGGCATTTAGGTCAAAAGGTATTTTAGTCGGCTCATCCACCATGAATAATGTGATGATGCCTAAAATTGCCGCCATGCTTGAAGAAATCACGGGCCTGCGTTTTCGCAATAAAAAGGCGGCAGCTTTTGGTAGTTATGGCTGGAATGGCGGCGCAGTCGATAGAATTCACACTCGTTTGATGGATGCTGGTTTTGAAACCTCGGTGGGATTAAAAGTCAAATGGCGTCCCGATCGAGATGCGATGCAAGAATGCCGTCAGCACGGCCAGCGAATCGCGCGAGAATGGGCATTGCGGCCCCTTGATAGCGCTAATAGTCGCTCTATCATTAATCAAGTCATGTCAAAACCTAGCCAAGCCACCACGGCCAGTCAAACAGCTGAAAATACTGCTACTAATAACGTCCCTGTGACAGCACCGATTGCAACAAAAGCGTGCGAATTAAATGATACACAATCAATGGTTTGCACCGTTTGCCAATGGATTTACGACCCTGAAAAAGGAGAACCTAATCAAAATGTCATTGCTGGCACACCTTGGACTCAAGTGGCCGAAGACTTCCTCTGTCCCGAATGTGGCCTAGGTAAAAGCGTTTTCGCTGTCATAAAAAATGAGGTGACTAATGCCTAAGCCAATCGTCATTATCGGCAGTGGATTCGCGGCATATCAGCTAGTCAAAACACTGCGACGTTTAAACCGCGAACAACCGATTACAGTTATCACAGCCGACTCTGGTGACGAATACCATAAACCAGATTTAAGCCATGTGTTTAGCCTTAAAAAAATGGCGTCAGACCTCATAAAATTGACCGCGACTGAATTTGCACATGAACAACAAATTGATGTAATAAATCACTGTGAAGTCATAAAAATAGATAAAGTTCGTCAGGTAGTCTGTTGCCATCAAGGACGCGAAATTGCGTACGAAAAATTAGTGCTTGCCACGGGTGCTCGGCCCTTTATTCCGCCTATAGAGGGGGATGGCGTTGATATCATCCACACAGTTAACAGCTTAATGGAGTATCAAGCCTGCGAAGCAGACATCCATGGTGCGAGGAGAGTACTGGTTATCGGTGCTGGTTTGGTCGGAGTTGAACTGGCAATGGACTTAGCAACTGCAGGTAAGCAAGTATTTTTGGTCGATCCACAAGCGAGCTTAATGCCGAATATGCTACCCGAAATGTTAAACCACAAACTGACCGCTGTACTAAAGCAGCATAACGTCACAGTGCAATTGCAAACCCGAGTCAGCCAACTGCAACACCAAGATGGCAGTATCTCTGTGTGCCTAGATAATGACCAGCGGTTTATTTGTGATGCGGTTATCTGTGCAGCCGGACTGATCCCTAACAGTCAACTTGCCCAGCATGCGGGGCTAGAGGTCAATAAAGGTATCGTCGTTAACGAATGCTTACAAACCAACGATGCCCATATTTATGCGCTAGGTGATTGCGCCCAAATCAACGGCCAAAATAGGGCCTATTTGCAACCTGCGTTACTGAGCGCCAATGCACTGGCGAACACATTACTGAACCAACCGACAGCAGTGAATTTTCCCGCCATGCTCATTAAAGTGAAAACGCCACTGTTACCTATGCAACTCAGCGGTATAACAGTGAATGGCGTCCATCGCTGGCAAGTCGATATTGATGCTCAAGGAAGCTGTATTAAAGCATTCGACGTGGATGAAACATTTATAGGATTTATCGTAACCGAGGATAAAATGCAGCAAGCATTTGGATTGTTAAAGCAGCTAAATAGCCCTAACGCGGCACTCATCGCGGCCTAAGAGCATATTAACGAGAATGTTAATATTATTGTCGCTGATAATAAAAACTGAGTAGAGGCTTTCTACTCAGTTTTATCGTTTCTACTATTATTCAAACATTCGCAACAGCAATAGTTTAAAGACCTAATGCCAGTTTAATACGTTGTCCGTAATCCGCATCGGCTTGAGTAAAATGCGCCACCATACGTTGCTGCACATCTAAACTCGCTTGACTTAATGAACCCGAAATTGTTGCCACTAGGCGCGCTTTCTCAGCTTCAGAGAAGATGCGATACAAATTACCCGCTTGGGTATAATCGTCTTGGTTATAACGACTATAACGCGCCGCTTCACCTTCTAAACGCAATGGTGGTTCGCTAAAGTTTACTGGCTCAACCAAGGCATCAGCAGTGCTGTTCGGGCCATAGTTTGCCGAAGCGTCGCCACCCGTTTGACTGCCATGGTAAGGGCATTGTGTACCCGCCATCGCACCTGCACGTTGATGGTGATTTGCCTTAGCGGCATGCGGGCAATTCACTGGCAATTGGTTGTAGTTAGCACCAATGCGGTAACGCTGCGCATCGGCGTAGGCAAATAAACGCGCTTGTAACATCTTGTCAGGTGAAGCCCCGACGCCTGGGACCAAATTACTAGGTGCCAATGCCACTTGCTCAACTTCAGCAAAGTAGTTTTGTGGCAGACGATTCAGCTCTAATACACCAATCTCAAGTAATGGATAGTCGCTATGCGGCCAAACCTTAGTTAAATCAAATGGATTGATATGGTAAGTATTGGCATCCGCCTCAGGCATAATCTGCACATTAACAGTCCAACGCGGGAAGTTACCATCAGTAATAGCAACCACCATATCGCGCTGCGATGAATCGGGATCAATCCCTTTTAATTTATCAGCCTGTTCATTGGTTAAGTTGACCACGCCTTGCTGCGATTTAAAGTGGAACTTCACCCAGAAACGCTCGCCCTTGGCATTCCACAGCGAGAAAGTGTGTGAACCATAACCGTGCATTTGACGGTAGTTCGCTGGAATACCGCGATCCGACATCAAAATGGTCACTTGATGCATAGCTTCAGGATTCAATGACCAAAAGTCCCACATAGCCTGCGGATCTTTTAAGTTTGTCTTAGGATTACGCTTTTGCGTATGGATAAAGTCTGGAAACTTAATCCCATCTCGCAAGAAAAAGGTCGGCGTATTGTTACCCACGATATCGTGATTACCACGGGCAGTATAAAAACGTAAACCAAAGCCACGTGGATCGCGCTCTGCGTCGGCAGAACCCATTTCTCCACCTACGGTTGAGAAACGAATAAAGGTTTCGGTTTGCTTACCAACACCATTGAAATGGTCGGCAATGGTATAATCGCTTAAATCTTTAGTCAGGGTAAAGGTGCCGTAAACCCCAGTACCTTTGGCATGCACGATACGCTCAGGAATACGCTCACGGTTGAAATGGGCTAACTTTTCAATTAAATGCCAATCCTGTAATAGCAGAGGACCACGCTCACCCGCCGACAGTGAGTTTTGATCGTCGGCCACTGGGGCGCCGTTTTGACTGGTTAAGTACTGACTTGTTTGATGTTGTTGACTCATGCCCTGCTCCTTAGTCTTGATTGCTGGTTAACCAGGTTTCAATTAAATCGTAAATGGTGGCCATGGTTATCTCCTTGGCTGGCGACGTGTTGTCGATAGAGCAAGAATAGAGAATTACCACTTGAGAATAAAACGATTAAACTAGATTCATACAATCTAAAAAAAAGATTAAAGATAAGTTTGGCAAGACAGTTAATGAATTACACGGACTCACAGCCAATGGTCCGCTCACATCACTTAAGATGCTGTTGAAAAACCAAATAGCTGCTCAGGACAATGGAGCGAAGTGCGGTGCAAGAAAGCGGAGTTAAGCTGATACACTGCCATTAACTGCTGGATAAGTCGGCTTCACGATAAAGCTTAACCAAATAATAAGTGTCAATCAGCACGATAAAAAAGTTTACTAAGGCAACAGGATAAGCCCCAATTGCCACACCGTAGGCCACAAATAAAGCCGCACCAATGAGATTCCACCAGCGCAGTTTCTTAATGTTTGACATCATCAGTGATATTGCAACGACCACTGAAGCTAAATAACCAACCCATTCCCAAATTGTAGCGTTATCCATATCCAATCCTTATCTATATATTATTTAAATCAAACGATTGATACGCCATTCACACCACAGGTAATAAGCTGGCTCATTGCATTTAGCGTTTAACGACAGCCGCCGTCATCCGTGAAATACAAGTCAGTTCACCCGCGCTGTTGTGGATTAAAATCTCCCATACAGAGCTGCGCTTCCCTAAGTGGATAGGCTTAGCCGTGGCGGTTAATACCCCATTACGGGAAGCCCGTAAGTGGTTAGCGTTAATTTCTTGACCGACACAATAGTACTGCTCAAAATCCACCGCGAAATTTGCCGCATAGCTGGCAACGGTTTCAGCAAGCGCGACATTCGCGCCACCATGCACTATGCCCAAAGGGTTATGCACCGCCGGACTGGCTGGCATAGTGGCCTTCATGTAATCGTCGCCAATCTCACTGATCTCAATTCCTAAAGTCTGCATCAAGGTGCCTTTGCCACCCATACCGGCGTCTAAACGCGCGCAATCCTCTAACGTTACAGCTCTAAACCAAATACTCATTGCAACTTCCTAGTCAATAAAACCAATCAGCAGTTTACTGTGAAGTGGATGAAGTTCAACTAGTTTACTCTCAGCTGGTCACATCAATATCGGCAAAAATAAGGCTCAAACTAACCAAGATTTAGTGGTACTTAGCTGACTAAACCAGACAAGAAATAATCCCCACACCACGACTACACTTGGCATAATTAACGCGTCAGCTCCTAGCACCACAGCCGCTTGCTGAATGCAAAATACATAGGTCATTTGCAACAAAATAGCGATAAGCGAGGCGACCAGCACTTTATAAGCAATTAATTTTCTGAATAACAATAATAGACATCCTAGAACCCCTGAAACCACGGCAAAGCCAAACACAGCATCGACCCAAATTGGCGTCGTTTCATAGAGTTTAATTTGATCTGGGCTCATCTGTGCGAGTGCATCTGGCGTCATAGTCATTTGCATCACAAAAGCCATCAGCCCCATGATATTCCACAACAAACTGAGCGTTGCGACAAAGTAAAACCACAGTGGCGCCTTGATATTCATGGTTTTCAGCGGATTTGAGGTGGTATCCATACTCACTCCTAATAAAAACTGAAAAAAAGAGATAAAAAAGGGATGGTTAACCATCCCTTTGTTTCAGTCTAGCTCACAAATTGCACTTGTGAGTTAACCCCATATACAGGTTAACGGCGACGACGCTGCAAACCAAACAAGGACATCAGTGCTAAACCTAAATAACCTAAAGCACCGCCATCATCTTTAGGCTTTGGCTCAGGTTTTGGCGGCACTACTGGCGCAGGATAACTTAAAGCAACAATCACAGGATCATGATCCGATGCAGAAAAAGCATTTTCAGATTTAACCAGATCACCAGAGAACTTCTTACCGTATTCAAACAGGCTAGATTCCACTGAGTTGATATGCCAATCTTCAATATCCACTAAACGTTTGGCTAGGCACTCCCGATAATGTCGACAACAGCACCATCTTTGACCAGTGCGACAGCGTCCTCACCATTAAAATGGATTGCACTACCATTAATCGCATCGACATCAGAAGCCAAACCTAAAACATCACTTGGATTTTTAATGGCCTTTAACTTTTTGGCACCGATAGTCTGACCATCTAATAACGCTATATCTGTTACAACTGTACTGCCATTTTTATATTGAACTAGCTTATAGCCTTTCCAATTAACTGCTGCAGTGCCATTATTATAAATTTCAATCGCTTTATTATTTGAGCTACCTTCAACATATTCGGTGATCATCACATCTGCGTTTGCCATCATAGGCAAAGCCGCTGCAACAGCTAAAGAAATAGCCGTTAATTCATTAACATTATCCACGTCACCAATCAATTACCACAACATTTACGCTAACCTATATTAACGTGAAAACGGATTATTTCAGAGTTGAATGCGTAAAAAAAGAGGGCAAGATCGCACATTGCCAATGTAACACATTGATGAGTAAATAATTATAGATACCTCACTGTTCACCTAACAGAACAAGATGGTAAATCAAAAGTATTAGCCATGTAAAAACAAACAGTAAGAGCAATACACATAAGCTCAAAGCACTTAGTGCCATGCTTAAATAATAATCAATATTTAAATGTGATATTTTGATGATATTATTCGGTATGCAACACTCAATAAAATATAAGGAACACGGGTCCTTAAAAGGTAATGGATATAATTAAAACTTAATTTAGCATTCATTATTTTGAAATAAACATAACAGTCAAACTGCTAAAGTGGATGATTTATACCCTTGGTTATTGCAGCAGATTAATATTGATGATGGGTATAAAAATGAAACATAGAACCAGTCTGAGAACCAACGGCTGTAAGATAGTGAGCTCAATATTAAAACAATAATGCGAATTTTACAGACAAAAAAATACCGCTCATTATAGGAGCGGTATTTTCAATTGCGGCGTATTACACGTCGCAGCTAATCAATTACTTTTTAGCAGGTTCAGCTACTGGCGCCGCAGAAGCTTTCTCGATTGATTTCAACTCAACTTCGAAAATCAACGTAGAGTTTGGTGGAATAGTACCAGTATCACGTACGCCATAGGCTAATTCCGATGGGATCACAAACTTGTACTTAGCGCCAACAGGCATTAATTGCACGCCTTCAGTCCAACCTGGAATAACGCGATTCAAAGGGAACTTAGCTGCTTCGCCGCGTTTATAAGAACTATCAAACTCAGTACCATCAAGTAAAGTACCGACATAATCCACTTCTACAGTGTCTTCTGCGGCAGGCTTTTCACCCGTGCCTGGAGTTAATACTTCATATTGTAAGCCAGACTCAGTTGTCACTACACCAGGCTTAACCTTGTTTTCTTCAAGGAATTTTTTACCATCTTCGATATTTTTCGCAGAAATCGCTGTTGCTTGTTCCTGACGTTTATCGTTTAACTTTTTATCTAGACCTTGAAGAATGGTTTGCATTTCTTCTTCGGTTAAACTTAATTGGTCATTCAGACCATTAGTGAAACCAGTGACGATCAGAGTGCGATCAACTGGCAGGCCTAATTCTTCTTGCTCTTTGATATGGCCAGACATATAACGACCGATTGAAGCGCCTACACTGTAAGCTTCTTTTTGAGCTTCAGTCGTTAATTCAACATTTGTACTCGTAGCTGCTTTTTCTTCTTGATTACAAGCAGATAGGCCAATAACAGCCAATGCAACTAACGATAATTTATAAATCGATTTCATTAAAGCTTCCTCAGCATCCTCAAGCGGTTACAATAACCTAAGCGTGACAACTTTATACTAGTTATCTCGGTTATACCAACTAGATTCTTTATGGGTTAACAGTGATTAATGTCACTTGATCAAGTCTAAAGACAACAACTTAGGGAGCAAGTTCATGAAGAAAAATCTACTGCTGGTAATTTGCACAGTTTTTCTAATCGCTTGCCACCCCAAAGCAGAAGATATCAGTGTTCTCACAACAGAGCCCAGCTATAGCGCGAGCCTATCAAGTAATGGGCAATTCGCCTTAGTTGCCACTCAAAGTAGTGGAGTTCAATGTTGGGATCTCAGCACCCACACCCTCAAATACCAATGGATACATGGCGATATTAATACTGGCGTCACAGGTACGGCGATTTCTCCCAACGGGATATTTGCAGCATCCTTAAGCAGAGATTCAGTTGCTATGTGGAAAATAGCCGACGGTAAGCCTTTGGGCTGGTGGTCCTTACCTTCATCCGGTGAAAGTGTCGCGGTAGCCGATAATGGCGCACTACTTATTGGTTTAAATGATGGTTCAGTCATGTCGCTTAATGCCGAAAAATCTGCCTTAATCAAGTTTCTTGGACATAAAGAGCGCGTCAATAGTGTAGCCCTCTCTGCTGATGGCCGATTAGCATTAACGGGGTCAAATGATATGCAGGCGATTCTCTGGCAGGCACAAACTGGCCAACCGCTTCATACGTGGACACTCGGCAGCCGTATAACCAAAGTGGCACTCAACGACAGTGGTAGTTTAAGTTTTACCAATGGCAGCACAGATGAAGCAAAAATCTGGGATAACACAAGCGGTAAGCTGTTAAATAAGCTGGATATTACCCGTCGCCAAATGAACTTTTCAGCGGTGAGGTTTATCAAACAAGACAGCCAGCTATTAACAGGTACGCCAGCTCGGGAAGTTATACTCTGGCAACGTGACTCGGGTAAACAAATTGAAAAATGGCAGGTTGCACTCACTAAAAACAGCCAAAATCGAGGAGCCGTTGTATACTCGGTGGCAATTCGAGATACCAATAAAGTCGTTAGTATCAGTAGCCAAGGCTTAGTTGAAACTTGGCAGAAATAGAGGTTAGCCATGCAAGGCGTACAAGCACAGATTGAAGATCTAGAAACCAAATTGGCTTTTCAAGAGCTCACAGTCGAAGAATTAAACCAAGAGGTCATCAAATTAAATCGACTGGTGGCTCACCTGCAACACCAAATTCACATGTTAATTGGTAAGTTGCAGGACATGGAACCAAGTAATATGGCGACTCAGGCTGAAGAAACGCCACCACCACATTATTAACACTGATGCTTTAGATGTTAACTTTGATTAAAAAAACAGTTACTGCAAAATATCCAGGGAATGCGATGTTTAAACATTTAATGCCAAAAGAAACCCCAACTCTATTACCCATAGCGTTAGTGGGTGAACCCATTCTAAGGCAGACTGCAATCACAGTGCACCATTTCGATGCAGAGCTCGTGCATCTTGCCGAGCAAATGTCTGCCAGCATGGACGCTGCCAATGGCGTTGGTATCGCAGCCCCCCAAGTTCACAGCCCTTTAGCCTTATTCATTATGGCTTCTCGCCCTAATGAGCGTTATCCCGACGCGCCTAATATGGCGCCTGTGGTCGTGGTTAATCCGCAAATCATTAATGCATCAAGCGAGTTGGTCAGCGGAGAAGAAGGCTGCTTATCTGTACCGGGGCAAAGATTTACGATACAAAGACATCAAGCCATTGAAGTACGCTATCAAAATTTACAAGGCGAGTGGCAACAAACCGAATTAACGGGCTTTATTGCACGGATTTTTCAACATGAATTTGATCACCTTCAAGGGATCACATTACTCGAGCGTTCACTTATGCCAGAACAGACTCAGGCGATTTCAGCCCAATCCATCAAAAAAGGTGAAGCGCAATAATGAAACTGTCCTTCGTTACATCTTTTTCTCGCGCATTTATTGCACCAACCTTGGCAATGGGATTGGTTTTAAACTTATCTGGCTGCGCTTATAACAGTATTTTCATTAATTATCCTGCGCAGATTGAACCACTCAAACAAGAGCTTAATAGTGCGACTCCCATGGCCGATATCGACAAACTTGCCAGCAATATCAATGGCAATGACGGCTTACTCTATGCCCAAGAAGCGGGACGAATTGCTCAAGTCGCCGGCGATTTTGCTGCCAGTAAAAAATATTATCAGCAAGCAGTAGATGCTTATACCGCCTTTGATGATAAGGCCAAAGTCAGCATTAGTGACATTGGCGCAACAGCCAGCAGCTTAGTGTTAAACGACAATGCGATTCCGTACCGAGGCCCAGGGTATGAACGCATCATGCTGCACCAATACCAAGCTCTTAACTATTTGTTTAGTGGCGACTATCAGGGGGCTCTCGTCGAAGTTCGTCGCAGTAACGAACTACAGAGCAGCGAGCAAGAACGCTATCAAAAATCACAAAAGTCAGTTCAAGCCATGGCAAACGGCACCATAGATGCCGAGGTTAACAAACTAGGACAAGCCGCGGGCACAGTCACCAGTTCTTTCTTAAACGCTTACAGTTATTATACGACTGGCGTACTGCACGAAGTGCTGGGTGAGCCGAACGATGCCTATATCGATTATCGTAAAGCAGCACAAATCACTCCAGATAACACCTATTTACAGCAAGATCTGGTCCGTCTCGCCAAGCAACTCGGCATGCCACAATATGATGAGTTTAAGCGCCGTTGGGGCGATGCTAAGTTGCCCAATCCCAAAGATGGTCAAGTAATTTTGATGGTCGAGCGCGGCTTTGTGCCAGCAAAACAAGCTCTCACTGTACCTTTTACTATCCATGGTAACTGGCAGACAGTGTCACTCGCTACCTACATGCCAAACAATACTTTTGTGCCAGAGACGCAAGTGCAAGGTTTAGGTACAGTGCTGAAAACTGAACCTATTGCCAATATCGATGCCTTAGCCATCACAGCACTCAAGGAAGATCTGCCCGCGACGCTAGTCCGTCAAGTCGCTAGAGTCTATGCTAAATCTGAGATGGCCTATCAGATTGAGAAGAGTGGCAAACCAGGGAACAATGCGGCCGATATTGGCAGTATAGCGATGCAGATTTTTAACGTAGTAACAGAACAAGCGGATCGTCGTAGTTGGCTGACGCTCCCTAAACAAGCACAGATCGGGCGGCGTTATTTGAGTGCAGGTGAATACACTTTGCAGTTAGACAAAGCGCCACCGGCTAAAATTGATGTTGCAGCAGGCAAAACCACCTTAGTCTGGGCAATTGATACTGGTAATTACACCCGAATTTATTCAATAATCATTTAGCCTAGCGGTTGTGGTATTTGAATAAGACGTGTGTCATTAAGTTTATACAATCACAAAATGGAACTGACTATGAAACAATTTAAACTGATTTTTGTACTGGCTGCCGTTATGGGTCTAGCTGCATGTCAATCTAAAGTCGAATATGGCGATGCCACAGAAGTTGAAACCGTCAATGAGAACTTTGGCTCGACGGATCTACAAGCTATTGCAGCCAAGATGGTGGATAGCATGATGACTTTCCCTCCTATCGTGGCAATAACTGCCAATGACCGCCCGATTTTATTTGTTGACAGCATCAAAAACAAAACCTCAGAACATATCGACACTGAGTCTGTCACTGACTCTATCAGTAACAAATTATTGCGCTCAGGCAAGTTCCGTTTTATCGACATGACTAAAGTAGATTCAGTCCGTAAACAACTGGATTACCAAAACAACACTGGCATGGTTGACCCATCAACCGCCATCAAGTTTGGTCGCCAAATTGGCGCTCAATACATGTTATATGGCAATTTATCTAGCATAGTGAAGCAAGACGGTAGCACTAAAGACGTCTACTATAAGATGACAATGCGTTTAATGGATTTAGAAACAGGCCTTATCGAATGGTCTGATGAAAAAGAAATCCGTAAGATGAAGTCTAAGTCTTTCTTAGGCATGTAATTGTCCTATTGGCACTTAATTCTGCCAAACAGTAATCTCAAGAAGCCAGCGTTAACGCTGGCTTTTTTTTACATTTTTAACATTGGTAATCCAAGGTAAATAAGGTAGTGTACTCGGCCAAAATACACTGCGATGATGATACTCAAAATTGGTGCTGGCGCGAGGGATAATTTGCCACAAAGGCAAACCTACACACACGATATTGAATGCAAACATCCAAGCAGAAAACAAAACAAATCGTTGAAGGATTTAAGTTGTGAACTTGTTTAAAGCCAGTCTCGTTGCCCTTACCTGCGGCACATTAATGTCGTGTGCAACCCAAAGTACACTCAATACGGGTCCACGTGATGCTAGCGCTTATATTAGCCAATATCAGGCTGCGCTTCGCTCGCAGGTCATCTCCAATATTCACTATGACTTGGATTTTCAGCTCACAGGGGACGCCGAGTTTTCCGCCACCTCCAAAGTGACATTTCAATTAAGTGAAGTGCCAAAACAACTGAGCTTAGATTTAAACAAGGCGCAGATAAAACGCTTTATCATCAACGGTACCGCCGTATACCCCAATTACAATGGCGCTTACATCAGCTTAAATACGCGTTTGCTCACCTCAGGTGAAAATACCATTGAAGTGCAATTTAGCCGTGCCCACAGCACCAATGGTGAAGGTTTACACCGTTTTAAAGATCCAATCGATGGCAAGGTCTACCTCTACTCTCATTTTGAACCCGCTGCAGCTCAGCAGATGTTCGCAGTATTCGACCAACCGGATCTCAAGGCTAACTATCAAATTACGGTAACTGCGCCCAAAGACTGGCAAGTCATTAGCTCGATGCGTGAAAGCCAAATCACCCCAGCGGGTGCTTACAATCGTTGGACTTTCCCACAAACACCTAAGCTAAGCCCATATAACTTTTCAATGCACGCGGGCCCTTATCACATGTGGCAAGACAACTCAGGCCGCTATCCTATGCGCCTGTTCGCCCGTCAATCCGTTGCTAACCAAGTCACGGAGCAAGATTGGTTTACCTATACGAAACAAGGATTAACTTTTTTCGATAATTACTTTGGTATTCCTTATCCCTTTAAGAAATACGATCAAATTCTAGTGCCAGACTTCCTTTATGGCGCGATGGAAAACGCGGGCGCAGTGACCTTTTCCGAAGATATCTTCCTTCATAAAGCAGCTATGACAGCGGATCAGAAGCAAAATCTTGCGGGCGTGATCATGCACGAAATGGCGCACCAGTGGTTTGGCGATCTCGTCACCATGAAATGGTGGAATGGCTTGTGGTTAAATGAAAGTTTTGCTTCATTTATGGGCACACTTGCGACTCAAGAAGCCACAGAGTTCACCAATGCTTGGCGTACCTTCTACGCTAAAGGTAAGCAAAAAGCCTATGAGCAAGACAGCTTAGTCACCACGCACCCCATTGAAGTACCCGTAGCAACAACCCAGAACGCCTTCGACAATATCGATGCTATCACTTACCAAAAAGGCGCATCAACGCTGAAACAATTACGCCATTTACTCGGGGACATGGTGTTTCGTCGTGGCGTCAGTAACTATTTAAAACAATACAGTTATCAAAACGCTGAGTTAGACGATTTTATCAATAGCCTAGGGAAAGCCGCTGGCCGCGATTTAAGTGCATGGACTCAAGAATGGCTCTACAGCGCGGGCGTTAACACCATCAAGGCGGAATATCGTTGTGAGGGCAACCGAATCAGCGAATTTAGCCTACGACAGCTCCCTGCAAGCGCAGAGCTACCCACATTACGTGAACAAAAAGTCCAAGTGGCTTTATTTACCCAAGGTCGCTTTGATCTGCGAAATGACATTACAGTGCCAGTGACTTACAAAGGCGAGCGTACTGAAGTTAAACAACTGATTGGTGAGCGCTGCCCAGACCTAGTCTATCCAAACTTTGATGATTGGGGCTTTGTGAAAGTCGAGCTTGATGACAAGTCATTTAATACCGCAAAACAACAACTGAGTAATATTTCCGATCCACTACTGCGATCTATGCTGTGGCAAAGTCTGTGGGACAGCGTCCGCGAAGGTAAATTGAGCTTAGATCAATACCTAAGCACAGTGTTTGTTAACGCGCCTGCTGAGACGGACTACACGATTGTTGGTCAGATCATCGATAGCATGTTGCGCTCAAAGGAATATCTCGCGCAGATCGCCCCTATTCAGCAAAACTACGCTGAAAATGCAATTAAAGGCTTAAGCCAAATGAGTCTGAGAAAAGCAATGGAAAATAAAGGCGATAATGACTTCCAACGGATCTGGTTCAATGCGTATGTCAGTTTAGCAAGCGACAGAGATTCACTGCGTCATTTAGCACAACTCATTGACGGTGAAACAAAAATAAAGGGATTAACCTTAGACCAAGATTTACGATGGGCAATCATCACCCAGCTTAATCGCTATGATTTTCCTAACGCGCTGCAGCGCTTAACCAAAGAGGCCACCAAGGATAATTCAGACTCTGGTGAAAAAGCGGCACTTGCGGCACAAGTGATCCGCCCTGAAGCGGCCGCAAAACGTCGTTGGTTAAGTAAAGTCCATCTAGACAGCCTGCCTTTCTCCAAACAGCGGATTATTATGCAAAATCTTTATCCTGCTGAGCAAAAACTATTAAGCGCAGCTACAGCGGAAGAGCGTCTGGCGAGCTTAATGGATATGGACAAAAAAGGGCCAGTATTTATGCGTAATTATAGCCATTTCCTCATCCCAACCGATTGTAATTACACTAGCATAGCGGCATTGGACAAAGTACTTGATCGCCAAACTGGGCTATCTAACCTTACCCGCCGTAATCTACTGGAAACCCGTCAAATAGAGCAGCGTTGTGTGCTGATCAAAAATAAGATGACTCACTAATATTAAGGTCATTTTAAAATTAACAAGGGGCTCCTAGGAGTCCCTTTTTTATGTTCTGTTACAGATGAGTCTTAAACTTGAACCAGCACACAAGATGCTACCCGCGCGAAATTATGCTCACTAACCTTTGATATAAACAAGCCAGCATTCTGAATAATGAATTAATCACACTCACAACCAGTGACATATTTAATTAAATTGTTAGCTTGAGCTTATGTGTTTTAACGGCTTACTGACGATAACCAATGTTATTTATCACCTGTAAAATATTATTCATCTCTTCAGTTTAGTCTACTAAGTTCCATCAGCTCATCAAATAAACAACCGCTGACGCAATCGTTATTGATATAAAAATCATGTAATTATTAAATTCATAAATTATGGGCGTCACTTCTAAATTTATTACTATAATTCTTCAATGATTTAATGTTTTGCCCCGTACTGCCGCTATACTAAAACAACGTTAGAGAGCTAACGGAATATAAAGGATATAGATTATGCGATCGACACTCAAAACACGGCTGCTGTTCAGCAGTCTTTCCGCTGTACTGATCACTATTGCTGTACTCGTAAGTATCTCTAGTTATTTCATTAGAAATAATGCGTTAGAAAACACTCAACATGAAATTGACCAACTAGCGATTACCTTTTCATCCGGCATAGGTCAGTGGATGCAAGACAGAAAAATGGCCATTACCAGCCTAAAACAAGTCGTTGAAGCCGATCCGAGTACAAACGTTACCCCTCATTTGCTGCAAGCGCATACTGCGGTTGACTTTGCCCTCACTTACTATGGCGACGAACAAGGCAACATGTATCGCCAAGATCCGTCGCTAAATACCGCGAATTATGATCCCCGCGTTCGCCCTTGGTATATGGACGCTAAAGCTGCCGGTAAAATGATCATGACGGCGCCCTACGTCAGCGCCACACTGAAAAAACAAGTCGTGACCATTGCCGAACCTGTAATGAGTTCTGGCCGATTGATAGGCGTTGCCGCAGCGAACTTAACCATAGATCAGCTAACCGATGCGGTGCAGCGCCTCGTAGTGCCGGGCGAAGGTTATACTCTGATGGTCGATAATGCAGGGCTCATTATTAGTCATCCCAATAGCCAGCTAAATACTCAACAACTCACTAAAATTGATAGTGATTTTAGTAATAGCTGGTTATCACAGCGCACTAATGCCAATACGATGGAAGAGCGAAACCTCGATGGTGCCACTAAGTTAGTCTATGTTGCGGCAATACCCTCAACAGACTGGGCGCTGATTTTCGTAATGGATAAGCAAGAAATCATGTCACAGGCAACCGATCTTGCTTGGTGGATGTCTGCCGTAGGTGTTGCACTATTGGTGCTGTTTGGTTTGATTTTAATCGCCATCTTTAAAATTCAATTCAAAGATCTCGAACGCGTTGCCCAAGCACTCAATGATATTGCCGAGGGCGATGGCGATCTCACTGTGCGCATTCATACTGCCAACAGTCACGATGAAATTGGTATGTTAGCTTCGGGGTTTAACCGCTTTGTAGAACGTCTACACGGTATGATTTCCCGCATGCACAAGATTGCGGGTCAATTGGAATATCAAGCCAAAGGAAGTAGTGCGTCGGCAACGGATAACAGCCAGCGCATTGAAGTACAGCAAGATGAAGTGACTATGGTTGCCACTGCGGTGACCGAAATGGCCAGCGCCACCGAGGAAATTGCCAGTAATGCTGAGCATACAGCTCAGACAGCTCAAAATGCGGTCGGACTTTCAAACCATGGCCATAAACAGGTAATGCAAAGCCAGCAATCTATCCGTAATTTAGCCAGTGAAGTCGAAACTGCAGGGCGAATTATCGGTGAACTGAACGAGCACTCACAAAAGATCAACAGCATTTTGTTGACCATTAGTGGCATCGCAGAGCAAACCAACTTACTTGCACTCAATGCAGCCATTGAGGCGGCACGTGCAGGAGAACAAGGTCGTGGCTTCGCTGTAGTTGCTGATGAGGTGCGTGTACTGTCACAACGTACGCATTCATCGACACAAGAAATTCAAGCGATGATCGAAACCCTACAACAAACCGCAGGCAAAGCCGTTAAGTCTATGACTCAAAGTCATGAAATGGCAGAAACCAGTGTGGCCGATGCTAATTCAGCCAGCGAAAGTCTGTTGCAAATCAGCAAAGCCATTAATGATATTTCAGATATGGCGAGCCAAATTGCCACAGCAGCCGAGGAGCAAACCTCAGTCACCAGCGAAATCAACCGTAATACAGAGTCGATTCGTGAAGTGTCAGAGAATCTCTCGATTGAGGCACAAACGTCTATGGTCCAAGCTCAAGAGCTCGCCCATTTAGCCGCATCATTGCAGCAGGAAGTTAATCGCTTCAAACTGTAATCAAAAGCCTTATTTTATATAAAGATTACATCAACAGTTCCATACAATAATGCCCGCAAGTGTCAGTGACATTTGCGGGCATTTCTTTACATATTATTTCTTCAAAGACTTACAATGGCTTACCTAAAGCAAGCTTAAATGATCTTCATCGCTTTATTTTCAGGAATATTGGCCTCAGGCCGAAGCTCAGCATGTAAGTTTCTTAATCCTTGGTAACCCATTTCAATTCGATTTCCGCCATTCTTTTTAGCTTTATACATAGCAGTATCGGCACAGGAAATAAGTTGTTTTTCATCTTCACCGTGCTCTGGATACAGAGCAATACCGATACTCGGCAGAATATGGATCTGCTGTTCGGCAAGCTCGAAGGGTTGCTCGAATACTTGCAATATTTTTTGCGCGGCCAGCAGGGTATTATGTGCTGAATCGACTCGTTCAAGTAAGATGACAAACTCATCCCCCCCAAAACGCGCAACGGTATCTGAGCCCCTCACACAACTGACTATTCGCTGTGCCGTCACTTGCAGTAATAAATCGCCCACGCTATGACCAAAAGTATCGTTAACCCACTTAAATTTATCTAAGTCTAAATAAAGCAAAGAGAAATAACTTGATTCCCTATGGGCTCGAGATAGCGCCTTTTGAAATCTATCGTAAAAAAGCTCACGATTGGGTAACAAGGTTAACTGATCATAAAGTGCAATATGCTCTAATCGCGCGAGCATTTGTCGACGCTCAATCGCAAAAGCTATTTGCGTAGAAACAAACTCCAATAACTCACGGTCTTGGTGTGTATATGAAGCCGAAGTGGGCAAGCTATGCATAATCAAAGCGCCGATAACACCTTTCTGTAGCTTCAGCGGCACACCCAGCCAACTTAAACAGCCATTACCCAAATCTTCACGAATCGCTTGGGGATAATCAGTTAAGGTCACGGGACACAGGAGTAAAGACTCAGCACTGCGGATCACTTGGTCAGTGAACACACTGAAACTTGCAATATCGATAAGTGAATCCTTGCCAGTAGCGGCTTTATAAGGAAAACTTAATTCATTTAAATCTTGATCGTACAATGCTATAGCAAAGTTTGCTGCAGGTAGTAATTTAGCAATAATTTCATGAATTCGACGATACAGGGCGAGTAAGTCCTCAGCGACATGCACAGCCTCTGAAATCTCATATAAGGCTGCTTGTCTACGTTCGGTATTTTTGCTCTTAGAAATATCTCTAGCGACTGCGACACGTTGTTGATAAGCATCGGACCAACGTGCAGACCAAAGAATATCGACGATAACACCATCTTTACGCACATAACGGTTTTCAAAATCGACTTTAAAGCGACCTGCCATAATTTCATTGGCCGTTGCGAGAGTACGTTCCCTATCCTCTGGAATGACAAGATCTAGCATCTGCATACCCATCATTTCTTCTGGGGTATAGCCAAAAATACGTTCTGCCCCTGCACTGACAAATTCAAACCTCCCCGCTTTATCGACGACACAAATAGCATCCAAGAGAAGGTCGATAAAATTGCTTAAGGAAGTGTAGCCATCATTATTCACGTAATTCTCCAATAAACGTCCGTCTTTGGCTAAGTCCTAAGTTTGATCATAAGCATAAAAATAATAATAACGCACTATTAGAGTAGGTTAATTTTCAATGTCATTCCAGAGTTGGCTAAGTTAAGTCCGACTTTTACAGAGTTAAATTCAAACAAAATCAAACACAATACTTAAGGCCATCGGTGGCACTATTTGACTCTGGACGACAGATATCGGCACAATGCCCTAAAGTGTTGGTCAACATCAGGGCGCAGCTTTGGTACGCGCAAATCGCATTAAAGGAATTTATTTTTGGACCAATTGTGCTCTCCGTTACATCAACCCAACCATTTTCGCCTTGGGCTTGCCATGTGGTCGCACTCGAATTGGCAAGAAAGTGTGTATGGTCACGGAACTAAACAAGCGGAGCGACTCGCCCGTTACGCGACAATATTCAATACTGTCGAAGGGAACACCAGCTTCTACGCAACGCCTGCACAGCAAACGGTAATGAATTGGCACAGTGCCACGCCAGAGAGCTTTCGTTTTACCTTCAAACTACCGCAAACCATCACTCACCAAAGATTATTGCAACACTGCGGCCAAGAATTGAAAGATTTTTTCCAGATAATGACACCATTAATCGATAAAACAGGGATCTGGAAAATTCAACTGCCCGCCCATTTCGGCCCAGAAAACTTGCCTGCGTTAGCGCAATTTCTAGATCAAATCCCCCAAGGGTTAACCTATGGCGTCGAAGTCAGGCATGCTGCGTTTTTTGCTAAGGGAGATGCCGAGCGTGCGCTTAATCGATTACTCATCGATAAAAAAGTGAATCGCATCATCATGGACAGCAGGCCCTTGTTTGCACTGCCGCCCTGCAATGTCGCGATTATCGACGCTCACAAGAAAAAACCTCGAGTGCCAGTGCATGCGATTGCCACCGCCAATAATCCAGTGGTGCGCTTTATCGGCCAACCAGACGATGCCATCGCACAACTCGCACAGCAAGGCGTTGCTGTTTTACCTAAGGATAACGATACCTTTTTTGATAATTGGCTCACCCAACTCCCGCAGTGGCTCGCAGAAGGTCGAGAACCCTATCTGTTTATCCATACTCCCGACAATGAAGCCGCGCCTGAACTGGCCATCCGTCTCTATCAAAAATTGCGCAGCCAAATTGCAGCGCACATTCACCTCGCCGAGCTACGCCTGCTTGATAAGAAACCTGAGGAGACAAGCACGCAGATGGGACTTTCTTGGTAAAACGCGCGCTAAGTAAAACGGACGTAAGAAGAAACCCACGGCAAACTCGCCGTGGGTATATACCCAAACAACCTGAAGATGCAGGATTCAGCGGGAATGTAACGCACTTTAGGCAAGGCGGTTATTTGCAGGCCTAGCGGGCTAAGTTAAAAATAACCAACGCAGCATAAAGTGCGTTAAAACCCGCCGGGACGGAGCGCCCAGGGCACTCCACTTCCGTGTTGCATCAATTCAAAAGGTGGCCGACATTCTGTCATTAATGCGCCTTGAATTGAAGCACCCTGGGCGCTCTGAAACTCGTATCTTCAGGTAGCTTGGGTATAGATGAAAAACAGCTTTAACTCGGGATAAATAAGTTATTCATTTGCTCAAAACCAAGGGAAATGGCTTTAGGTATTGAATCCTTATCAACGGCAATAACCGCATCTTTTGACTCTCGCTGAAACGGTTTTGCCTTAATTGAATTTAACAAAATTGGATTAAGCAAAGTGCTATAGGCCTGTAAAAATGAAGCTGGGCCAGTGGAAAAACGCTGCACACCTGCGGCAAATAACTCGCCGATATCCATCTGCTCATTCAATAGCATAAAATTCAGTGGCATATCCACAGCGGCAGACAAGCACTTAGCGGTCTCGACCTGATTCGCGCCAGGGATAAAGCCACCATCAGCACCCGCAGCCTGATATTGAGTTAACCTATCGATAGTCATAACAACAGCGGCCTCACCACTGGCTAAACCCAGTAAATACACATCAGTTCGCGCATTAATAAATAATCCTTGGCAACGAGGATGGGCGCGAATAGCTTTAATTTTTGCCACCATCTCAGCAACACCTGCACTGCCATCCTCAATATTAACTCCTGCTACGCCAAGCTCAGCGAGCTGCGCAACAAAAGCAGCAACCTCATCGGGATCTTGGCTATAACCAGATTCAATATCTATCGTCACGGGCACTCGGCTCAGCCGTAGGATATTGTTCACTACGTCCAATAAAGCCGCTTTAGGTAGCACTTGCCCATCGGGATAACCGAGCGACCAAGCCAATGCCGCGCTACTGGTCGCAATCGCACGGGCGCCCGATGCTTGGATGATGGCCGCACTGGCGGCATCCCAAGCGTTAGTTAATATCAGCGGCTCTGATTGTTGATGTAGTGCTTTGAAAAGTATTCTAGATTGCTCAGCCATCTTATGTCCTTGTTGGTTTTGAAGGCTCAACTCTAACAAGATGGCTTAGGTAATTATCGCGGGAAACGGCACTGAACCGAAAAGCCAAGCCCTCAAGGCTTGGCTATGTGAGCATTCAACTTGCGTATTATTGGCTAACCCCAAAGTGCATTGGCAAGGATAAACACACTCGCGGAGAGCAACATAGTAATAGGTAGTGTCAGCAGCCAAGCGAGCATGATTTGCTTAATGGTTTGGATCTGAAGCCCTGAACGATTAGCCACCATAGTACCCGCTACAGCGGAAGACAAAATATGAGTCGTCGATACCGGCATCCCTGTCATACTGGCAATCCCAATAGAGACGGCAGCGGTGACCTGCGCGGCAATACCTTGGCTGTAAGTCATACTCGATGAACCAATTTTTTCCCCCACGGTATATACAATCCGCCGCCACCCCACCAACGTGCCGCAGCCCAGCGCAGTAGCAATGGCAATAATCACCCAAATGGGCGCATACTCAGTAGTTCTAGTGAGATCTTTTCGCCATTTAGCCAATGAACTCAAATCCTTAGCAGGAAGTTCCAATTTAGCCACTTGGCGAGCAGTATCATCGATGCACAACAATAAACGTCGTACCTCGCGTCGCTCTTCTACATCCATATCTTTGTAAGTTGAGACTTTTGCTAAGCGACGGTCAAGCAACGACATCGCCGGTAATACATTGGCAGATGAGCAATGGGCCAGCATATATTCGGGAACGTTGACTAAGGCTTTAAAGTCGATAACATCCGCGATAACGGCTTGGTTACGGTCATAAATCGCCATAATGCGACGATTAGCATCTTGAGTTCTTTCTAAATCATAGGGTTGACTGCCCATGTCCAAGGCAAAATAAGCCGGTGCCATACAAATCAGCACTAGCATCACTAAACCTATCCCCTTCTGTCCATCGTTAGAACCATGGGCGAAACTCACACCCATAGCGGAGATAATTAAACTCGCCCTTGCCCAAAATGGAGGGTGTTTTTTACCATTAATCTGCATCTGCTCATCTGGGGTACGGTGAATTTTATGTTTCTGCCAAACGTATTTCATGATGAGCAAAAAAATCCCTGCCATCACAAACCCTAAGGTCGGCGAAATAATCAAGGACAGCATGATCTGCGTTGCTTTAGAGACATTAATGCCCTGCAAGATAGCCTGATGATTTATCCAAGCGAACGCGCCACCCACGCCCATTATCGAACCAATCAAGGTATGGGAACTCGATGCCGGAATACCAAAATACCAAGTGCCTAAGTTCCAGATAATTGCCGAAAATAGCAGGGAAAACACCATCAACAAGCCTTGGATTGAGTCCATACCTAGCAAGGAGTCTACGGGTAATAAATGCACTATCGCATAGGCCACCCCTAACCCCCCTAACAGCACACCCGCAAAATTAAATAGTGCGGAGGTAACGACCGCCAGATTTGCCGGCATTGCCTTGGTATAGATCACCGTCGCTACCGCATTTGCTGTGTCGTGGAAGCCATTAATAAATTCGTATGCCAGTACAAAAAGTACGGCAAGGACTAAACCCACCGACCACGCAAAGCCTAACGTTGTGAACATTTCAAACATAAAATATTTACCCATGGCGAGAACGCCCACAGGTTACGCCCAAGTTTGGGGTCTTTTACAGTGAAAAATTGTTTAGATTGTCAAAAAGTGAATTAGCCCCCAATAACTCAGTAGCATGCTTGCAATTACAACTGGCTTGATTTTATTCGGCCAAATGAATATTTGTGCCGCAAAAAGGTGCAATATATTGATTTAATATTAAATAAGCCAACTAGAAATAGTGTTCATAACCATACGTCGTAACAGGGTTATATCCCATGATCACCTAACCGAAATCGCTGTGGTGTCATCCCAAAACGCTCCTTGAAGGCTTTGATATAGGATGAATCATTTTGATAACCAATTTGGTGGGCCACATTCTGTATTGATAGGTCAGTGGCCAATAAAGACAGCGAATAGATCAGCCGTAAATGTTGACGCCATAATACGAATGAACAACCAAACTCCCTCACAAATAGCCTCGACAATGTTCGTTCCGATGCCCCAACCATCTCACCCCATTTCACTAAAGAGAAATCTAAAGCTGGCGTTTGGGTTAAATGCTCAAAAATCAATTTTAGGCGCCTATCTTGCGGTATCAGTAACTTGAAAGTCTGTCCTTCCGCACTATTAATTTGATCATATAACACCTCAAGCAAACGCAGTATTGGCGCCTGAACCATTGGTTCAACATTCGTTGGGGTATTAAAAGCACATTGTTTTCTGAGCGTTAACACTAACTCCCTTATAAAAGCACTCATAGCGACGGGCTTAACCATGGCACCATAATCTCGACCATACATAGGATTCAAATAGACACCAATAAAGCAGGTATCTGTAATCGCAACAGACTCATGCATGACACCTGCAGGCACAAAAAGCGCTGTGGTATGGGGGACCAAAAAAAGTGCCTCATTTGCCTCTGTCTGTAACAGGCCTTGAAGCGGAAAAATAAGCTGATGCCAACAGTGCTGGTGTAAAACATCCACATAACCCTTCTGCATCTCAATCGTTTTGACAAAAGAAGGCATATTAGGCGCTTGCTCAATAATGGCGTTAATCGAATCGAGTTGGCGACTTAGCATCATTACTTGTCCATATAACGTTATTCAGCCAAATAAAAAGGATTGTAGCATAGCGTTATCCCATAAAAGACACAGGAAAACTCGATGCGCATTCATTGCATTATCCATGAAAGCTATGAAGGTCCAGCCTATTTTAGCGATTGGGCTGCAAGCAAAAACTACAGTATGAGCTTTAGCAGAATCTATCTAGATGAAGCTTTACCCGACAATAGTGATGGTTTTGATCTATTAATTATCCTCGGTGGCCCTCAGTCTCCCGCGACATGCCAAAGTGATTGTCCATATTTTGATAGCCAAGCAGAACAAAGGTTTATCAGACAAGCTATCCAAAAAAATAAAGCCGTTGTGGGGGTTTGTCTTGGGGCACAGTTAATCGGAGAGGCATTAGGTGCCCGTTATCAAAAGAGTCCACATGCCGAGATTGGTTACTTCCCCATTGAACTGACTGCGGCAGGAAAAAGTGATATTAACCTTAAGACATTTTCGACCACTGAAGTGGTCGGCCACTGGCATAACGACATGCCTGGCCTCACTCCCGATTGCGAAGTGCTCGCCACAAGTGCAGCCTGCCCGCGGCAAATTGTACGTTACACAAATTTAGTTTTTGGATTTCAATGCCATCTTGAATTTATCAGTAGCCAATTAGCGCCATTAATTGCTCAAGAAAATGCTTTTTCTAGCACACAGAAAATGCCATACATTCAAAGCCCTGAGTTCATACTGGGGCAATCAACGGCTAGGATGAATCAGTTGCTGGGGCATTTTTTAGATAATCTAGTCCTAACCTATCAAGCCATATATACCCAAACAACCTGAAGCTGCAGGATTCAGCGGGCTAAGCCAAAACAAAAACGCCAGCTAAGTTAGCTGGCGTTTTAGATTAATGAATCACGAATCGCTTATTGCAGATGACCTGCATTGTGCAATTCACGATCATCCTTTGCAGGCGGATTCCACTGATACATCCAAGTCTCAGACAATGGCTGACCATCGACCTCCAAATAGACTCTCAGGTTAATCGGCTCTGTCCCGTCTCCGGGTGGCACTACGTCAAACATAGCTCGGTAACCATTAATCGAGGCTAGAGGACGGGCAGATTCAATTTCCACTTTGCCTTCAGATGCTGTGATCACGGCTTTAACTTGGGTATCTTTACCTATCATAGGTAAAGTTCCGCCCGCGAAATCAACCACAAAACGCTTACTGTAGTATTTGCGTTTCTGGCCTACTACGCCGCCAATCCCGGTGAAGGTATCGACAACCCGAGCACGGGGTGATTGAACCGGTGGAATGCCACCCCAGTACATGTTGTAGCTGTACAGCAGCTCTTGACCAGGAACAATCGGCTCAGCAGGATTCCAGAAAGCCACTATGTTATCGAAGGTTTCATCCAGTGTTGGAATTTCAACCAACTGCACTGAACCTTTACCCCAACTGCTGGTTGGTTCAATCCATAGGCTTGGGCGTTTATCATAAAACACGCCGTCGTCCTGATAATGATCGAAGTTACGATCACGTTGCAGTAAGCCAAAACCTTTTGGATTTTCATCGCTATAGGCGTTGAATCGCAGGTTTTCAGGGTTACCTAGCGGACGCCAAATCCATTCACCATTCCCCGTGTGCATGGCTAAACCATCGGTATCATGGATTTCTGGACGCCAGTCATAACCGGTGCGGCGATCGTTCTCACCCACCATAAACATACTTGTCAGTGGCGCAACGCCTAAACGTTCAATCGCTTTACGTGGATAAACAGCCACATCCACCTTCATTTTTAAACGTTCACCCGGTTCGATATCAAAACGATAAGCACCCGTGACACTCGGAGAGTCTAGCAAGGCATACACAGTGGTGATATTCGATCCTGGTTTAGGTTTTTCTAACCAGAAATTGGTGAACATTGGAAACTCTTCGGGTTTTGGCAGTGCAGTATCAACCGCTAAGCCGCGAGCCGACAAACCGTACTGCATTTCTTGACCCACTGCGCGGAAATAACTAGCGCCAAGGAAGGCAACAATGTCACGCTGCCAATCGGTATTAAATTGCATACGGAAACCCGCAAAACCAAGATCCTTAGGCAACTGACTACCTTTGACCTTTGACTTGCCGTAATCGAACATTGAAGGTGAATATTCGATTAACTTAGCCTTACCCTCATTTAGCTCATAAATATGAATAGGGGTATCAAAAAACAGCCCAAGATGGAACAGTTCGGCACGAAACTCCGAATCTTGATCGCGCCATAGTGCGGCTTTCTTCTTGAAGTGGAATTGTTGGTAATCATCCCAACTCATGCCCTGAAGGCTTTTAGGTAATTCGCCTTTATGACTCTCATAGGGTTGTGCAGCCATAGTACGGGCATAGCCCTTAAGCCAAGCGTAACTAAACTCTTCACCTTCTTGTGGTGACGCCTGCTTACCTGCCGCACATGCTGAAAGACTCAGCAATACACTACAGGTTAACAATACGCCGCCAACCATACGCTGCAAACGGCCGCGACGAGAGGAAGATTGGGCTTCAATCGAGGGGAGTGTCGCCCTCGATTCTTGATAAACGTTTCTTTGTTCGGGAAATAAATTGGGTTGCATAAGCAGACTCTGAATTGGTGTAACTTCCTGACACTTCCCTGCAAATCTGAATCAATTGCAGCGATGGCCCTGTGGAGAACTGTTGATGACAGAGGTAACAATACAGCGATCAGCAACAATTCGCCAGAATCTAGCATACTTTCTGTCGAATGGAATATGGCATGCTAGCTATTTTCAATCTTGAGGCCTATTTATGAAAATATGATTAAAAAATTCCGTTATTTACTGAATTCACGCCCATAAAAACTTCACTGCCAGCAAGAGGGCCGTCGACTTAATATCTGAAGATAAAGTGCACCTTCGGCATAGGTTAATTATCTGCTCAGCATGTTAACTCGAAGAGATAATATCGCCAGCCCGCAAAATCGGTTTATGGCCTTAAAATCATACAAGTCGCCGTAGCAGTGGCGAGCAGTTTTCCATCCTGCGTTTTTAGCGTACCTTCCGAAATACCTAAAGACTTAGATAAATTGATCACCTTGCCCTCAGCCACTAAAACTTGATGTTTAGGCACAGGTCGAATCATTTTAATATTCAAATCGATAGTGCCGTAACCGACACCCGCTTCAAGCAATGTATGCACGGCGCAACCGGTAACCGAATCCAATACAGTCGCGGCAAAACCACCATGAACGCCGCCCAATGGGTTGAGGTGCTTATCATCGGCAGTCGCATGGAATGTCACCGTTCCTTCGTCGGCTTGAACCAGCGACATTGGCATAGTGAGAGAGATAGAAGGTGCAGGTAATTCACCCCTTGCCATCGCCTGTAAAATAGCTAAACCCGACATTTGCTGAATATTCATATTCCACCTAAATTGATGAGCGTCAAAGCACATGAATAAAAATGACCGCTTAACCACTTTGGATTAGGCGATCATTTAACGAAAATCCACTTAAACGGTCGGTCTGCATTAACCCCAGCGGCGCCTAAATTGGATCCATATACCACTAAAAAGACTAATAAATATAAGCTCAGCGAAGATCGAATCTATCTAAGTTCATCACCTTAGTCCAAGCGTCGATAAAATCATCGACAAATCGCAGCTGTGCATCACTGCTCGCGTACACTTCTGCGAGTGCACGCAGCTGCGAATTAGAGCCAAAGATCAAATCAACACGACTTGCAGTCCACTTTTGCTGGCCACTGACGCGATCAACACCCACAAACATATCCTCCGCTTTGGAAGTGGGTTTCCACGTCGTCCCCATATCGAGCAAGTTAACAAAAAAGTCATTGGTCAAAAACTCAGGACGCGCAGTCAATACACCCGTTTTTGACTGATCAGAGTTCGTATCTAACACCCGCAGACCGCCAATAAGCACTGTCATTTCCGGCGCAGTTAAGGTCAGTAATTGCGCCCTATCGACCAATAACTCCTCCGCCGAAACAGAAAACGGAGTGGGATGATAATTTCTAAAGCCATCAGCAATAGGTTCAAGTACCGCAAAAGATTCCACATCCGTTTGTGCTTGCGTGGCATCCATACGACCCGGCGTAAATGGAATCGTCACTTCAACCCCCGCATTTCTAGCCGCTTGATCAATACCGACACAGCCTGCTAGCACAATCAAGTCAGCAAGGGAGATTTTCTTACCTCCTTGATTGAACTCAGACTGAATACTCTCAAGCACTTTGAGCACCTTAGCGAGCTGCTCAGGCTGATTCACTGGCCAATCTTTTTGCGGTGCGAGTCGAATTCGAGCACCGTTCGCACCACCGCGCATATCAGAACCGCGATAGGTAGACGCCGAGGCCCAAGCAGTGGCAACGACTTCTGAAATCGTTAATCCAGAACCAATAATCTTCAGTTTGAGATCAGTAACATCCTGCTCATTAACCAGGGGATGATCAACCGCAGGAATGGGGTCTTGCCAAAGAAACGTTTCTGCAGGCACTTCAGGACCCAAATAGCGTGTGCATGGCCCCATATCTCTGTGTGTCAGCTTGTACCAAGCTTTTGCAAATACGTCGGCAAACTCATCGGGATTTTCAAAGAATCGACGTGATATTTTCTCGTAATCAGGATCGAAGATCAGTGCAAGGTCGGTAGTCAACATGGTTGGCACATGACGTTTTGAGGCGTCGTGCGCATCGGGAATCACCCCTTTACCCGCGCCATTTTTAGGTATCCACTGATGCGCGCCAGCTGGGCTCTTAGTCAGTTCCCATTCATATCCGAATAGATTTTCAAAAAAATTGTTACTCCACTGGGTGGGAGTTGAGGTCCAAGTCACTTCGAGGCCACTGGAAATAGTATCGCCACCTTTACCGCTTTTATAGCGACTCAGCCAACCTAGCCCTTGCTGCTCAATACCTGCGGCTTCTGGCTCAGGTCCGACTAATGCTGCGTCACCTGCACCATGGGTTTTACCAAAAGTATGACCACCTGCAATCAAGGCTACGGTTTCTTCATCATTCATCGCCATACGGGCAAAGGTTTCGCGGATATCAACGGCGGCAGCGAAAGGATCTGGGTCGCCATTGGGTCCCTCAGGGTTAACATAAATCAACCCCATTTGGACTGCGGCGAGGGGATCTTCAAGATCTCGCTCTCCCGAGTAACGCTTATCGTCTAACCATTTATTTTCCGCACCCCAGTAAATATCAGCTTCGGGTTCCCAAATATCGACTCGCCCACCAGCGAAACCTAAGGTTTTGAATCCCATAGATTCCAGCGCGACATTACCCGTGAGGATCATCAAATCGGCCCAAGAGATTTTATTGCCATATTTTTGTTTAATCGGCCAAAGGAGCCGACGTGCTTTATCGAGGTTTACGTTATCTGGCCAGCTGTTTAACGGTGCGAAACGTTGATTACCGCTGCCCGCACCTCCGCGTCCATCACCTGTGCGATAGGTACCAGCGCTGTGCCAAGCCATACGAATAAATAGCGGCCCATAGTGGCCAAAATCTGCAGGCCACCAGTCCTGTGAATCCGTCATTAATGCGAGGAGATCTTGCTTTACAGCAGCTAAATTGAGGGATTTAAAGGCTTCAGCATAATTGAAGTCATCACCTAAAGGATTAGATAAGGAAGAGTGTTGGTGCAGAATATCGAGCCGGAGCTGTTTAGGCCACCAATCTCGATTCGAGGTGCCACCAGCAGAATGGTGCATAGGACATTTGTTCTCAGACATAACGTGCTCTCCTTCTGTTCGCAAAAAATATTCAAGTAAATAAAATCTAAATGACTTTTGCCGCAAGTTTGTACTGCTTAACGCTCTCTACCACAGACTAATCGTTTCAATAGAGAAATAAAAACCAGTCTAACGACCTTACCTTACCTCTAGATGAAACGCGATGAATCCGCTCATTAAAAAATATTCAGCAAAAATTACCTTTCTAAAATAAGCCATTAAAGGATAGTAGAATGATACCAATCATAAAAAAACAAGGGCTGCAAAATGCAGCCCTTGATTTTTATTGGGTAAAACTATGGGATAACTGACTATTTAACTTCTGCCACAGGTTTGCGTCTATTGTGCGCAATGATCAGCGCAACTAAACAGATAACTCCGACAGCAATACCCACTGGCTGGCTCAAAGGTTGCGGTAAGCCTAAGCCAATACCCGCAGTCATAATATAAGACACAGTAACGCTGGTGCCGCCAATCGCTGGTAAGCTAACAATCCAATGGAAGGTCCCGCGATCGAACAAGTACTTAGTTGCTAACCACAATACACTGGTTGATAGCAGCATATTTGAGAAAGCAAAGTAACGCCAAATCAAAGAGAAATCGATCTTCGTCATAAAATACGCAATGGTCAGAATAGGCACAGCAACCAATAAACGATTACGCATACTTTGCGGAATATGGAAGGCATCGATAATCGTCAAACGCAGCGAACGAAATGCGGTATCGCCAGAGGTAATAGGGAAGATAGCCACGGCCACAATCGCCATAATACCGCCCGCAACACCTAAATACGTAGTTGCCACTTGGTTAACCACTAAACCTGGGCCACCTTGGTCGAGCAAACTCTTAAGCTCAACATAACCGCCAGGGAAAGCTGCAATACCCGCCGTTGCCCATACACAAGCAACGATACCTTCAGCAACCATAGCGCCATAATACACAGGGCGAACATACTTCTCATTCGTCAAGCAACGAGCCATGATGGGCGCTTGAGTTGAATGGAAACCGCTAATCGCACCACAGGTAATAGTCACAAATAACAGAGGCCAAACAGGTAGCCCATCAGGGTTTGGTTCGAGTAACTCATTGTTGTAATGGCTGTGGTCGAAATAGGCAAACACATCACCCATTTCAGGTAACTGCGGCGCATTGATCATTAGAGCAACGGCGATAGAAACTGTCATGACTATCATCAACAAACCAAATGCGGGATATAATTTAGTGATGATTTTATCAATCGGCAGCATAGTCGCTAAAAAGTAATAGACTAAAATCACTAACACCCAGAAGGTATTATTGCCAAAGATGGTGTCTTTAAAATAATCGAGATTACTCAGCAAACCTGCGGGGCTCATGATGAAGACCACGCCCACAAAAAACAGCAGCATAGCCGTAAACAGCAACATCACGCCTTTAAAGTAAATATTAAAGTAGTGGCCCGCAATCTCTGGCAGACTCTTACCATCTTCTTTTATGCTGAGCACGCCAGAAAAATAATCATGTACTGCGCCGCCAATAATATTCCCCAGCACAATCCACACTAAGGCAATGGGACCGTACAAGGCACCGAGGATCGGACCAAATATCGGCCCCACACCCGCGACATTGAGGAATTGGATCAGAAACGCTTTAGCCGGATGAACCGGAACGTAATCGACGCCATCTTCGAATCTCGCCTGTGGTGTTATCGCTTTAGGATCTATACCAGCTTGCCGCTCAACAAAGGGACTATAGAACTTGTATGCAAGCACTAAGAGTGCGATACAAATAAAGAAAATTAACATTATTTAATTATCCATACTTTAGTAGGAGGTGATTTAATGGAGAGTTTCATTGAGTTAGCGACTGAGGTCAAGCAACACACTATTAGACTAATGTCGGGTTGATTATCTGAAACAGCCGTACGAGTGGGTATAGATGAACAAACGCGTTTAAAAATAATCCCTATGAAGTATTTATGCACTCAGTAATACAACCAACTATTTTGATGTATCCCAATTGCCTCTTCTTGAACTCCTCGCCCTAGGTATTCCTGCAAACCATCGCTATCGAAAATGAAATGAACACAGACAATATCGCATGTGACTGGCGGCGAGATGCTAGCAGCATAGACGAGTGTTTCGTGACATCCCAATATACAACCCCAAGTTAAAGACACTATCTACACTCACAAACTAAACCCGCAATCTACACTACGATCGATAGCCACAACCTAAAGCTAACGTGCCACTTGATGATGCTCATCTAGCCCATTTTTAGGTTACTAATGGTTCGACTTTAACACTCATTATTTTTAGCTATTTTAGAAAACAAAAAACCAGCCAAATGGCTGGTTTTTTAGGGGGTATTTCATCGTAGCGATGCTCAGGTCATACCTAAATCAATCACTGTAAACTTAACCTATTGAGACTTACTAAAAGTCGAGTGGCTAAACTAATACAACAAAATGTACAACGAAATACCTTGTTCGACTGCATTACGCCTGTGGGCGCATGGCAGGGAACAGGATCACGTCACGGATAGTATGAGTGTTAGTGAACAACATCACTAAACGGTCGATACCAATACCTTGACCTGCCGTGGGTGGCAAACCGTGTTCCAGTGCAGTGATATAGTCTGCATCGTAGAACATAGCTTCATCGTCACCTGCATCTTTGGCGTCAACCTGTGCTTTAAAGCGGTTGTCTTGATCTTCAGCATCGTTCAGCTCGCTAAAGCCGTTAGCCACTTCTCGGCCACCGATGAAGAATTCGAAACGGTCAGTGATGAAATGGTTGTCATCATTACGACGTGCCAATGGTGAAATATCCGCTGGGTAGCCAGTGATGAACGTCGGTTGCATCAATTGCCATTCAGCAGTTTCACCGAAGATTTCTTCAAGCAGCTGACCACAGGTCCAGAACTTCTCAATCTTCATGCCTAAGCTTTTCGCTAAATCGCGCATGAATTCAACATCTTTCACTTGCTCATAGGTCATAGCTTGGATAGTGGCGTTATCAGGATTGTACTTCTGAATCGCTTCTAACATGCTTAAACGTGCGTATGGGCCACCGAAATCGACTGTGTGCTCACCGTAGGGCATTTGCGCACTGCCAAGCAGTTCGATAGCAATCGAGCTGAGCATTTCTTCGGTAAGGTCCATCAGATCTTTGTAGTCAGCATAAGCCATATAGAATTCCATCATAGTGAATTCTGGGTTATGACGTGGCGACAGACCTTCGTTACGGAAGTTACGGTTGATTTCAAACACACGCTCAAAACCACCTACCACTAAACGCTTCAGATATAATTCTGGTGCGATACGCAGGTACATTGGCATGTCTAAGGCGTTGTGATGAGTGATGAAAGGACGGGCCGAAGCACCACCAGGGATCACGTGCATCATAGGGGTTTCAACTTCCATGAACTCTTTTTTGATCATGAAGTTACGAATTGCAGAAACCACTTTAGAACGCATGATGAAGGCATTGCGCGAATCTTCGTTAACGATGAGATCCACGTAACGTTGACGGTAACGCATTTCTTGATCGGCTAGACCATAATAGTCCGCAGGCAATGGACGCAGCGCCTTGGTCAGTAACTCGTACTGTTCCATGTTGACGTATAAGTCGCCTTTACCAGACAAATGCAGCTGACCAGTTACACCTATGATGTCACCGATATCCAGACCTTGAAAACGCTCTTTCAAATCAGCTTGTACGCTTTTTTCAGCGTAAGCTTGAATACGGCCAGACACGTCTTGGATCACTAAGAAAGGACCACGTTTTGCCATGATGCGGCCAGCAATGCTGGTCTTAAAACCTAAGGCTTCGAGTTCTTCTTTAGTGTTTTGACCATACTGTGCTTGCAGTTCAGCCGCTTTATGGGTGCGACGGAAGGTATTTGGATGCGCATTAGCACTACAGTTTGGGCGGATGCTTTCTAGCTTGGCACGGCGCTCGGCGATCAGTTTGTTCTCATCAATTACTTGTTCAGTCATCTTATTTCTCGTCTATACCTTGAATTAATTACAGCCCAGATTTCAAACTGGCTTCGATAAACTTATCCAGATCGCCATCGAGTACCGCTTGAGTATTGCGGGTTTCAACGCCTGTGCGTAAGTCTTTAATGCGGGCATCGTCTAATACATAAGAGCGAATTTGACTGCCCCAGCCGATATCAGACTTAGCGTCTTCTGCGGCCTGTTTGTCGGCATTTTGCTTGAGCATTTCTAACTCAAACAGTTTTGCTTTCAGCTGCTTCATCGCAGCATCTTTATTTTTATGCTGTGAACGGTCGTTCTGGCACTGCACGACGGTATTCGTCGGTAAGTGGGTAATACGAATCGCCGATTCCGTTTTGTTAACGTGCTGACCACCCGCGCCCGATGCGCGATAAGTGTCAATACGCAGATCCGATGGGTTGATATCAATCGTGATATCGTCATCGATTTCTGGATAAACGAACACAGAGCAGAATGACGTATGACGACGACCCGATGAATCGAATGGCGACTTACGTACTAAACGGTGCACGCCAGTCTCAGTGCGTAACCAACCGAACGCATATTCGCCAGTAAACTTAATGGTCGCGCCTTTAATACCGGCCACGTCACCATCGGTCACTTCCATCAACTCAGGGCTAAAGCCATGGGCTTCGCCCCAACGTAGGTACATACGCAGCACCATGTTGGCCCAATCTTGGGCTTCGGTACCACCACTACCAGACTGAATGTCTAAATAACAGTTTGACGCATCTTGCGGGCCGGAGAACATACGACGGAATTCAAGATCGGCAAGGCGGCTTTCGAGATAATCCAGCTCTTTACTGGTTTCATTGAAGGTATCTTCGTCTTCCTCTTCAATAGCCAGCTCGAGTAAGCCTTCAACATCTTCAAGACCTGAGTCCATATCGTCTATGGTTTTGACCACAGCTTCTAGGCTAGCGCGCTCTTTGCCTAAGGCTTGGGCGCGCTCTGGGTCGTTCCACACTTCTGAACTTTCAAGCTCACGGGTAACTTCTTCTAGACGCTCATTTTTGGCATCGTAGTCAAAGATACCCCCTAAGAAGCTCCGTGCGCTCGGCAAGCTCCTTAATTTTGAATTTTACTGGATTAACTTCAAACATGAGTTTTCAACTTTCTTTATTTGGCCGCTTTAATTGATCTTCCACTAAAAGGGGCAGTGATTAACAGTATTTGCAACCGCGCATTTTAACCTAACCAGACTGGTAAACCTAGGGGTGCACTGTTCATTAAATGGGATAACAAGGATTATTTTCCAAGCTAAAAGACCACAGCACTAACGCCGAGACTAACAAAAAGCAATGAGTTAAGACTGTGATCTTACTTAAATTTAGCCAAGAATTTAGCCAAGATGATGCTATGCGCGAGGCCAATGGCTGACACACAAGCGCTCTCCTGCCTAAAAAACCCCCATAATATCAAAGGAAACACAACTAAAAAGGCCTGATAACGCCAACCCCATCACGACTAAATTAGAACAAACATTCACCAGCGCACAGTCTGGGCGGGTTTGTGATTCAAGCTGCAATTTTGCAGCAAACTTCACTCGCCCATAAGCGTCTTCTAAAGCTGTCTAGGTATACTCGAAACAACCTAAGCCTGCAGCCCCGCGCTATAGCAGCTAAGCACCCTACATATAAAAAGGCCATGGGATGATAGAACTTCGAATTGATGACCAAGTGTTGTCGGTTAATCCGACCGATAACCTACTGCAAGTGGCGCAAGCTGCTGGCATAGCAATACCCAGCTTATGTGATCCCAGCGTAGCCTCGCAGCAATTAGGCGTTCACGAACATGCAGACAAGCAAGCCTGCAATTTGTGTGTCGTCCAGATTGAGAATTCCGACGCCAGTTTGCGCTGCGTACGCGCCTGTGAAACGTCCGCCACAGTCGGCATGCGAGTCATAACTCAGTCTGAATTCTTAAGTCAAAAACGCAAACAAGCGCTGACTGAGATCTTGAGCGATCATTTTGCCGATTGCGAAGCCCCCTGCCAACAAGCATGCCCTGCGGGCGTCGATGTACAGAGTTACCTGTATCACATCGCCCAAGGCAACCATACTGAAGCCGTTAAAGTCATTAAACAAACTTTGCCGCTGCCACTCTCCATTGGCCGTGTCTGCCCTGCTTTTTGTGAAGCACAGTGTCGCCGCGGACTCGTCGATGAGCCCATTGCCATACGTCAATTAAAACGCCACGCTGCCGATCTCGACTTAGCTGATGGCGAAAATGGGGGCATGAGTTATGTGCCGCCACGCCAAGCCGACACGGGCAAAAAAGTCGCCATTATCGGTGCGGGTCCAGCAGGGTTAAGTGCCGGATATTACTTATCAAACCAAGGCCATAGCGTAGAGGTATTCGAATCTATGCCACAGGCGGGTGGTTGGCTACGTTATGGCATTCCTGAGTATCGTTTACCTAAAGCGATACTAGACAAGGAGATCGAACTCTTGTGCCATAACGGGTTAACCATCCACACAGAAACACGTCTCGGTCACGAGATACATTTAAATCAATTAGTTGAAGATTTTGATGCCGTCTGTCTCGCCATTGGCGCCCAAAAAGCTGTGCCTATGGATTATCCCGGCAGCACACTCGCGGGTTGCTACTTAGGTGTCGATTACTTAAAAGATCATTGTCTCGAAAAGACACTTGTTTTAGGTAAGAAAGTCGCCGTCATTGGTGGTGGCAATACCGCTATTGATTGCGCCCGCACAGCAGTGCGTGAAGGTTGCGATGTCACCCTAATTTATCGTCGTACCCGCGCAGAAATGCCCGCCGAAGCTTACGAGGTACATGAGGCCGAAGTCGAAGGGGTGAAGTTTCATTTTTTAACCAATCCGCTTGAAAACCATAGCGATGTGCAAGGTAGAGTCCATTCAGTCACCTTCGCTAAGATGGCACTCGGCGAAGCCGATGCCTCTGGCAGACGCGCTCCCGTTGATACCGGTGAAACCTTTACTCAAGATTTCGACACTGTGATAGCCGCAGTATCACAAACTCCCGATATGAGTTTTATGCAAGATCCCGCGAGCCACTTAAGCAATGGTGAACTCGCTCTCAGCCGCTGGAATACCTTTATTGGCTGCGAGCACACTATGTCATCAGGGGTTGAAAAACTCTTTGTGGTGGGGGATGCACGCCGCGGCGCTGCTACCGCAGTCGCCGCGATAGGCGACGGCAATAAAGCCGCAATTGCCATAGATAAATTGCTCAAACAAGGCCTAAGTTGCGAGCTGCATGCCACTGAATTTAATTCATCAAAAGCAGTCGGTAACACAATAAAACAAGGCTTACCAACTATCGAACTCTACCCCTCTGTCGCACGTAAAGCCCGTTTAACCATGCCCGAATTGGACGCGGTGCAACGTTTGCTAAATTACGGCGAAGTCGAGCTAGGCTTTGCTCCCGATGCCGCCATGCAAGAAGCTGCTCGCTGCCTCGAATGCGCCTGCCAAGCCAATACGGATTGTAAATTAAGGGACTATGCGACCGACTACCATGTCGAACCTAAGTCACTCAGCACTCAAAGCGTGCGTAAGTTTTCGGTCGATAAATCGAGTCCGTTCATTCAATTTGATGCAAATCGTTGTATTAGCTGCGGTAAGTGCGTTGATGTGTGCCAGTTGCAGAGTGGCCATTGTGCGATTCAATTTGCCCATGATTCCTATCAAGCGCTGCCGCAAGATATAAGTGAAACCGCCACGCGCCGCGCACCGAGAGTCGGCTTTAGCGCTAGCATGGCCGACAGCAAATGTGTGCAATGCGGCAACTGTGTGCAGGTTTGCCCAACGGGTGCACTCGTCGATGCGCGGGATAAACGCCAAGGCGATGAAACGCCACTCAAAACCACATCAACGATTTGTACCTATTGCGGCGTAGGCTGTCGGCTTGACCTTAAAATCGATACCAGCACGAATCAGATCCGTCATATCGAGGGCAATGAAGAGTCTGTGGTAAACCAAGGCATGTTGTGTGTGAAAGGCCGGTTTGGTTTCGATTTTATTCACAGTGAAAAACGCCTCACCACGCCACTCATTCGTAAAAATGGCCAGCTCACGCCAAGTAGTTGGCCTGAAGCCATCGCCTATGTGGCCGAACATTTACAGCAAATAAAACAGCAACATGGCAGCAATGCACTGGCAAGCTTGGCCTCGGCAAAAGCCACCAATGAAGAAAACTTCCTGCTGCAAAAATTTGTCAGAAGCATACTCGGCACCAATAACATCGACCATTGCGCCCGTCTGTGCCATTCATCCACAGTCACAGGGCTACAGCAAAGTATCGGCAGTGGTGCCATGACCAATGACATTCCGAGCATTCAAGCATCGGATGTGATTTTTATCATAGGCTCAGACACCAGCAGTGCTCACCCGATCATCGCCTCGAAAATTAAGCAAGCCGTGGCTTTGCATGGCGCGAGACTAATGGTGGCCGACCCTAAACGTGTTGCCATTGCCGACAGTGCACAGCTTTATGTCGCCCACAGACCCGGCACTGACGTCATGCTACTCAATGCGATTATGGCGGAAATTATCCGCAACGACTGGCAGGATAAAAGCTACATTGCCGCACGCACCGAAGGCGTGGATGCTCTCTATGCTGAACTCAAAAAAGTAGATTACAGCCTAGAAAACGCAGCCTTGATAACAGGTGTTAAAGCCGAAGATATCGCCCGCATCGCACGCACCATAGGTACTGCCGACAAAACCGCAGTCTACTATGCTATGGGCATTACCCAGCACACGACGGGACACGACAATGTCACCGCCATATCTAATCTACAACTTCTATGCGGCAATATTGGAGTTGAAGGAGCGGGGATTAATCCACTGCGGGGACAAAGTAATGTGCAAGGTGCCTGTGATATGGGCGCACTACCTAACTTCTTCAGTGGTTACCAAAAAGTCACTGACATTCATGCCAGAATGCGTTTCGAGGCACATTGGCAAACGCCGTTATCGGGAGAAATTGGCGTGACCGCAACCCATATGATGCATGATATTTCCAAAGGGAAAATCAAGGCTTTATATGTAATGGGCGAAAACCCCGTATTAAGCGACCCAGATCAAGCCCATGTGCTTAGGGCGCTTAATGCAATCGACTTTTTAGTGGTGCAGGATATCTTTCTCACCGAAACCGCCGAGCTTGCCGACGTGGTTCTGCCCGCCGCAGCCTTTGTCGAAAAACGCGGTCATTTCACCAATACTGAACGACGAGTGCAGCGACTCGAACAAGCCCTGCTACCGCTAGGTGAAGCCCTGCCCGATTGGCAAATTGTCCAAGCCATTGCCAATGCGATGGGTGCCGCTTGGGATTACCCTAATGAAGAAGCGATTTGGCAGGAAATCAATGAGCTGACACCACAATATCGCGGCATTACTTGGCAGCGATTAAGCACTGGAGTTGACGGTAAAATTCCCCAAGGTATTCAATGGCCTTGCCCAGATGAAACCCATCCGGGAACGCCCATTATGCACCAAGGCCAATTCACCCGCGGCTTAGGTAAGTTCACGCCAGTGAGTTATCGCTTACCCGCAGAAATGCCCTGCAGTGAGTACCCGCTCACCCTCTCGACCGGACGTTTACTGGAACAGTTTCACACAGGCACCTTAACCCGTAAAACGGCCGGACTTGACTTACTCGGCTCGCCTAAAGTAATGATTTCAGTCTATGACGCCGAGCAACTCGGCATAGGCAATGGCGATAAAATCAAACTCACTACCCGTCGCGGCGAAATTGAAATCGACGCCTTTGTGACGAAAAGAGCCCAAGCTGGCGTGCTATTCCTGCCCTTCCATTTTGTTGAAGCGGCGGCGAATAAACTTACCATCAATGCGCTCGATCCTGTCGCTTTTATCCCAGAATATAAGGTCTGCTCGGTAAGGGTTGAGCGGGTTGCCGAGAAAATTGATTAGAATGAACTGACTAGGCTGAATTGACTAAAGTAGATGGATTAAGTGCTCTTCAAAAAGGTAAATAAGCCAAATAAAAACGGGAGACCTTAAGTCTCCCGTTTTTAATCAAGATTGCTGCAATTAAATCTTAAACTGTCACACTAAATCTTAAACTGGCCAACTAACTTGCCCAAGTTAATGCCTTCTTCCGAGACTGTCATACTGATCCTGGCGGCATCTTCGCTGGAATGAAGTAACTCGTTTACAATCTCTTGGATGGCATACACGTTACGGTTAATTTCTTCGGTTACTGAGCTTTGCTCTGTCGCCGCGGCCGCAATTTGGGTACTCATATCATTAATAGCCGTTACCGCTGAAGTGACTGAGCCTAAACTATCGGAAATCGTGCGAGAAGAATCCACCGAACGTACACAGCTTTGTTGACTCTCTTCCATGGCTTTCACTGCTTGGGTCACTAGCTTATGCAGTGCCGATAACATCTCGTTAATTTCCAACGTGCTGGCTTGAGTTCGACTGGCTAAATTACGCACCTCATCGGCGACCACAGCAAATCCACGACCTTGTTCACCAGCACGGGCCGCTTCGATGGCGGCGTTCAATGCCAATAGGTTAGTTTGCTCGGCAATACCGCCAATAACAGAAAGCACGCTGTTGATCTTCTGTGATTGCTCGCTGAGTGACTTTATACTGCCTGCCGCATTGTTGATTTGCGACATTAAAGACGCAATCTCCTCAAGCGAAGCATCAACACAGCGCTGAGCATTTGCCACATCACCAGTAGCAGCGTGAGTCGCTTCGGCTACTTGAGTGGTATTCTTAGCCACTTCGTTCGCAGTGGAGGACATCTCAGTGATTGCAGTCACCACCTGATCGGTTTCATTGTTATGACTCACCAACTGGCTCGACATGACTTTAGTTTGATCATGAATCGCATTGGCTGCCGTTTTTACTTTAGCCGTCGCAGTCGCGACATCGCCGATAATATGCTGAAGTTTATCGACAAAGAGGTTAAAGGAGCGCCCAAGTTGGGCAATTTCGTCTTCACCTTTTACGGTAAGTCGCTTGGTTAAATCCCCTTCGCCCTTAGCAATATCATTTAAGTTATCGGCCATATTCTTGATTGGCACGACCATACGGTGGGCGGCAATCATAATGATAAAGCCAGTAATACCCGTAAGGAAAAGCGCTATCAGCAAAATCGCGAAGGATTTTTCTGCCATTTGCTCAGTCACTGTCTCGCGATAATCTTCAACAACAGCTTCAATATCATCGATATATGCCCCAGTACCTAACATCCAGTCAGTACCAGGGATCATCATGGCGTAACTGATTTTTTCAATCTGTTCATTAGTATTAGGTTTTTGATAGTAATAGGAGAAACTACCATCGCCACGTTTAGCGGCATCGAGCAGACCGACGATAATTTTAGTGCCGCGAGGATCTGTCATATCCATTTTATTTTGCCCTTCTAAACTCGGTATGAGGGCATGAAAAATATTTTTCCCTTGAGAGTCATACATGAAGAAATAACCCGCACTGCCAAAACGTATGTCTCTTAGCGCTTGATTCACATTCCCTTGTTCTTTTAACGAT
Organism: Shewanella sp. SM71; assembly: GCF_025653905.1. Classification (NCBI taxonomy): domain Bacteria; kingdom Pseudomonadati; phylum Pseudomonadota; class Gammaproteobacteria; order Alteromonadales; family Shewanellaceae; genus Shewanella; species Shewanella sp. SM71. The sequence goes on along the minus strand of NZ_JAKKRW010000002.1, from coordinate 227,371 downwards.
AATTGGTAATTCACTATACCAGCGGCAATTTCGGTAGCTTCTTTAATTTGTTGTTTACGTTCACCGACGAGCTTAGATCTAAAGGTAACCACCTCATCGGCAAGCGCATTTTGCTCGACATAATAAGAAACCGACATCAACACCAATAATGCGAGGATCAAAGGAAACAGCGATAGCAATAATAATTTATTGCGCAAACTCAACTTAGACATACTTGAATGCTCCAAAGGATTACAACTTGTATCTTCGGAGTATAGCTAAGATTGTTGTATTTCTATGCGCTTAAAGTAACAAAATCTTAATCTTGCTCAATAAACATTCGATTAATAACGACTCAGTTCAAAGCATATTAAGCAGCACACCACATACACTAAAGCCTAATACCAGTTGTAGCATAGGTGGTTTAAATAACTTTAATGCACCAAAACCGAGCAATACCAAGGCCATATCTTTACCTGAGAATACCGCCTGAGAAAACACGGGTTGATAAAGTGCTGCGGCAAGTAAGCCAACAACACAGGCATTCACTCCCGCTATAGCGCCAGCAATTTTTGGTCTTGCGGCAATCGCATGCCAACTTTTCAACCCCACCAGCATGAGTAAAAAACCGGGTAAGAAAATGGCTGCGGTTGCGATGCAAGCTCCCATGAAGGGCTTATCTAACATCACTTCAGCGCCTAAAAAGGTCGCAAAGGTAAACATAGGTCCTGGCACTGCTTGGGCAAAGGCATAACCTGTCAGAAAACGATCGCCACCTATAGTATCACCCACCGCAGTTTCCAACAGAGGTAGCACAACATGACCACCACCAAATACTAAGCTCCCTACGCGATAAAACTCACCGAAGATCCAAGCTTCAGAGCCTAAATCCACGATAAAAAAACTGCCGATGAGTAACACAAAAAAGAGCAGTAAATATATATAATTCAATTCGATAGGTGCAAGCGGTGCAGTGTCATCTTGCGTCGCACTCAATTTATATATACCGATAGTCGCAGCGCCGAGTAACAGCAAGATTTGCGTCCACATCGATGGCGCAATCAAAATTGCCGCGGCACTGACTAACATTAATAGGCGTGCGGATTTGCGTTGGCAGAACTGTTTAAACATGGCGAGAACGGCATCGGCAACCACAACGACGGCCATTAACTTAAGCCCATAAATCATCCCTTGAACATAATGATTGGCGAGCCAAGCCGACGTTGTTACCGCCAGTAAGTACATCAAAATAAAGGAAGGTAGTGTAAAACCGGCAAAAGCAGCAAGCGCGCCAACAAGCCCGCCTCTTTGATAACCAATGGCGAAGCCCACTTGGCTCGACCCTGGCCCCGGCATAAATTGGCTTAAGGCAACCAGACTGGCGTAACGCTTATCATCGAGCCAACCGAGTTCATTTACGAAGGTCTGGCGAAAATAACCAATGTGCGCCGCAGGTCCGCCAAAACTCATCAAGCCCAAGGTAAAAAAGCGTAGGAAAATCTGTAGCATAAATCGCCGCCCATCAATGCATAAAGTGCTGAAGATTATGCCACTAAAAAGACACTTTGATGAAGTTTCACGCGAGCAGCGCAGATAAAAGTATTGCAAAGACTCTACATGGTAGAGTCCTTATGATTGTTTGAGCGGACTTCAAGAGTCGTAAAGCGAGTGAACACAAATGCTTAGTGATAAATTGATGAGCTAAAAAATTAATCCTTCACCAACATGACTAGTACTTCGAAGTGATCCGTGTGGGGGAATAAATCAAATAGCTGCACTTTGGTTAAGTGATAGCCTTGAATATGTTCGAGATCTTTCGCTAAGGTTTTGGGATTACAGCTTGAATAGAGAATCGCCTTAGGGGCAAACTCGCTTAAAGACTGACATAGCGCCTCGCCAATACCGCGCCTCGGCGGATTAACTATGATCAAATCCGGCTTATCGGCAGCGCTTTTACCCTTAGCAAAGTCGGTGGAATCGAGCGCCATAAATTGCACGTTTTCGAGCCCCATCATCTGCGCTGACATTTGCGCGCAGGCAATCGCTTCAGCTTCAATTTCAATCCCTGTGAGGGTAATGTCATTGGATGCACAGTGCAGTCCGAAACCGCCTACACCACAGAAGAGATCCCATAACGAATGAGGTGAAAACTCGGCAACCCATTCACGGGCAGTTTGATATAACTGAGCCGCAACGTGTGGATTAGTTTGGAAAAAGCTTTTAGGCCGAATGAACAAAGGCACATGATTAAAACGTTCTTCAAGCCTAGTATTCTCAGTTAAGAAAATCTCTTCATCACCCTCAAGTATTGCCATATGAACCGGTTGGATATTGACTGATACCACTTTTATTTGCGGATATTCAGCTAATAATGCAGGTAATTCACGTTCGATACGTTCGATACTATTGGTGGACCGCAGTACAAACCGCAGTAGATATTCACCACGCACTTGGCTGCGGGTCAGCAGAATAAATTTAAGTTCACCCTTGGCTCTATCTACCCGATAAGGAGGAAGTCCAGCCTGCTGCACAAAGCGTGTTAAGCGATGTAATAAATCTTGCATATCAGATGGATATAAAAGGCAGTCGCAAAGATCTACCGCCTCGCCACTTGGGCCCACAATCCCCAACACAGGCGCATGGGCGGCGCCTAAGGCCACCATTTTAGCTTTATTACGAAAGCCGCTGTCCTCGCCAATTACCGGCGGCTGAAAAATATCGGGCAAATTAGCTGGGATAAAAGGCGCGAGTAGTTGCTGTAAAGTTTGAGTCTTAACCGCCACTTGCTGCACCATAGGCTGTTGTATATGCCGGCAAGAAAGGCACAGACCTTGGTTAAAATAACCACATTGCTTGACGGTATTTACAATAGCAGCACTCACGGCAGATCCTAGATATCAGTAAAAAAGCGCCACACTGTAGCGGTTTTACAGGTAAAAATCACCTTGAAGCATATTCAAATCAGCATCAAGTGCATAATTCTCGGCGCACTCAAGATAGGGTGAGTTTATCAACATCAGCAATAGACTGCCGCTTACCTATGGCCTTTTCAATCCATTCAAGCACTTCGGCCGAGGTACTGCGAAACGTCGTTAACTTACCGCCATATAAACTGAGTATTCGCGGATGGGAAATCGATGTTTGCATTAAGGTATCTCGCGGTCGCTCAAAGGCTTGGCTATTTTGCTTAGGCAAGACCCGAATACCACAGAAAGTTTTGGTTATTAGCGCCTTGAGCTCATCAATATCCGGCGTTAGTGGGAAATAATGTTTGTAGATCCCCAGCAGATAATTAATTTCAGATTCGGTCGCCTCAGGCGGCTTATCTAAAGAGGTTAATTCAGTTTCTGTGGTGCCGACTAAGGTTTGACCATACCAAGGCATCACAAATATTACCCGTTTATCGAAGCATGACTCTAAGTACAAGATGCCATCGGGCGCAGGAATATCCAGTAACACATGGGCGCCTTGCACCCAATCGAGTTCAACACCCGCAAGTGGGGGCAAGACTTTGCTTAAAACAGCATTTACCCAAGGACCTGCAGCATTAATCACAAGCTTCGCTTCGGCTTTATGGATTTCGCCCCTGTGGCTAAAACTCAGCTCACAGGTCTCGCGCTTGTGTTCCAACTCAAGAAATTCAGCCTCGGCATAGACTTCAGCGCCCAGTGCCTGCGCGCTGCGCGCCACCGCTTGAGTGAGCAATTTATCGTCGGTCTGCGCATCCCAGTACTGAAATACGGCTTTTAATCCAGAGAGTTTTAATCCCTTGAAACGATGCCAATGCACAGCAGGTACTGACACAAATTGGCCTAAAGGATCAAATTCACTCAGCAGTGCATACATACTCAGTCCTGCGCGTATGGTCCAAGGACTGCGCTGACTGTTGTCGTACACGGGAATATAAAAGGGCACAGCTTTAACAAGTGATGGCGCAAGATTGAGTAAATGTCGCCTTTCAAGCAATGATTTGCGGACTAAATTAATTTGTCCGGTTTCTAAATAGCGTAAACCACCGTGGATAAGCTTGCTGGAATTAGCTGAGGTTTGGCCGCCAATTTCGCCCTTTTCAATCAGCAAGGTGGAATAGCCCGCTGCTGCTGCATATTGGGCAATGCCGACACCGCTGATCCCACCGCCAATAATGGCTACATCGAAACAGGCCATAACTTACTCTCGCTAACCTTCAATAGACAACTGACCCGCTGAGCCTCAAGCATACAACCCATTACACTCAGTCGAACCGCGAATAAGCGTTAATATGTCAATAAGTTAATCTTAGATCAAATCTCGACGATAAGAGTTTAATCAATACTGGCATGCAATTGCTTAAGTGCTTGATCGCACATGGCCTTTAAGGCTTTTAGTTCGCTCGCCTCGCCGCCGACTTTACAACGCATCAAATGAGGAATTTCACTTGCCTGTGTTTTGAGGGAAAGTCCTGCAGGCGTTAAGGCCAGCACTCTCACGCGTTCATCCTGCTCGCTACGCCCGCGAGTCACTAATCCTTTAGATTCTAGCCGCTTCAGCAATGGCGTTAACGTGCCTGAATCGAGGAAAAGTTTATCGCCTAAGGTTTTGACACTAATCCCCTGCTCTTCCCATAGCACTAGCATGACTAAGTACTGCGGATAGGTTAGATCTAATTTGTCCAACAAAGGCCGATAGGCACGCACCATAGCATTCGCGGCACTATAAAGTGAGAAGCACACTTGATTCTCAAGACATAAGGCATTCTCTGTGCTGGCATTTTCGGCCATATCAACAGGATTAATACGGGTATTGGGTTGAAGCGTTGCCATAGGAAGATCCGACAAATTAAATATATTGCGCACAATATACTTGCATTCACACCAAAGATCGAATTATAGTTTATCACAATTGAATTGCGCGCAATTTAAATCGATTTACTTAATCCTTAACCTCAGAAGGTCTAATACTATGAAAACACTTTATGAAACACGTGCCACAGCAAAAGCGGGTCGTCAAGGTCAAGTCAGCACTGATGATGGTTTACTGGATGTCGCTTTAGCCTATCCAAAAGCCATGGGCGGTAGCGGTCTCGCCACGAATCCTGAACAACTGTTTGCCGCAGGTTATGCCGCCTGTTTCTCAAACGCCATTCTGCACGTCGCAAAAATCGGCAAAGTGGATATTACCGAAGCGCCAGTCAGTGCGGTTGTTGGGATTGGTGCCAATGACGCCGGTGGTTTTGCATTAGCGGTTGCCTTAGAAGTCAGCTTAGATTTACCGCAAGAAGCCGCAGAAGCCCTAGTGCGTCATGCGCATCAAGTTTGTCCGTACTCGAACGCCACGCGCAATAATATCGACGTGAAACTTAGCGTAAATGGCGTAACGTTAGGCTAACCATAACCCATCATCGACACCTGTTGATAACGTCAGAAATAGAGCACCCTCGGGTGCTTTATTCTTTATTAGCCAATAACGACTCAAGCTGAGAGTGAGTGTGCATCACACCATTTCACAGGGAGATAAACTGGTTTCAGTTCCCAAAAAATTATTATTCGCGAGTTAACTAACACTTCTTAATATCTAATTTAATCAAAATGATTGATTTAAGTAGAGTAAGAGATAATCGAACCGTTTGACGATACTTAAACCCACTCTCTGTGGGAGGCGCTATGACAAAATATCTATCGAAATTATCTCTCTTTTGCTCGCTATTATTCCTCTTTGCCTTTTCTATCCCGAGCTGGGCCGAGACAACACCCTCAAGCTCAGCGGATCGAACGTGGCATTATGTGAATGCTCAGGGTGAACTCAAAATTAAGCTGTATTTCTTTTGGTCAAAAACCTGTCCGCACTGTGCAGAGGCCCATCCGTTCATTGATTCATTACCGCAAAAATACCCTTGGATAGAACTCGAATCCCATAGAGTGTCAGATCCCGGCGTACAGGATATTTGGCAAAATATTGCCTCCAAAACCAGTACTGAAGCACGCTCAGTACCCTATATGGCAAGTTGTGAAAAGGCCATTGTGGGATATTCAAGTGAAGCGGTAACGGGTGAGTTTTTAGTCAATCGACTGAAGAATTGTTATTTATCCCTTGGCGGTAAACTGAGCGACGCTGACCTCCCCACCAAAGGAGCCACCAGCACAACCACAAGCGCTCAAACTGATGCACCGCTCTTTGGCACTTGTGGCACGGATACTGGTGAAGGCACCTGTGATGCCACCAGCTTAAGCGAGTCCGTTGCAGAGGCAGAAGTTCAGCCCGTTGAATTACCTTTAGTGGGAGTAGTGACACCTGAGACTATGTCTCTGCCGTTACTCACCTTAGTGCTCGCAGGTGTCGATGCTTTTAACCCTTGTGCCTTCTTTGTGTTGCTATTTTTACTATCGATAATGGTTAATGCCAAGAGTCGCAGCCGCATGTTACTTGTCGGCGGGATTTTCGTATTCTTCTCCGGCTTTATCTATTTCCTGTTTATGACGGCATGGCTAAACATCTTCCAACTGCTGGGGGCAGGCAGTGATGGCGGTATGATCATTTTAGCGGCGGGTTGTTTAGCTTTGATCGCAGGAGCCATCAATATCAAAGATTACTTCTTTACTAAGGGAGAAGTGACACTATCGATGTCGGCAGAAAATCGTACGAGTCTAATAAAACGCATGGGGAAACTATCCAATTCCAGTAACTTAGGCGCGTTACTCATAGGTTCTACCGTATTAGCTATCCTCGCCAATGCCTATGAGTTACTTTGCACCGCAGGCTTCCCAATGATCTACACCAGTGTGCTATCTATGCACAATCTGCCAGACATTGAACGCTATATGTATTTGGTTTTATACAATATTGTTTATGTGATCCCGCTGGCTATTATTGTTATCGTTTTCAGTGCGACCTTAGGCAAACGTAAGTTAACCGAAAAAGAAGGCCAAACCCTGAAACTTATGTCAGGCGTGATGATGTTGGGTATGGGTATCGCACTGGTTATTGACCCAACAGCACTGCAAAATGTGAGCCTGGCACTCGGATTGATTTTAGGCTCGCTAGGCGTTACAGCAATAATTGTTATCGGCCGCAAACTGCTCACGGCCAAGGCAAAATAATTGCAAATTGGCAAATTCATGTGTAACGACTAAAGTTAACCGTGGGTTTGCCGATAAAAGGATCCAGCTTACAATTGAGGTTAGTTATGTCAATTTCACTGAATACACAAGCTATCGCACCGAATCTAGAAAATGGTGCAATTGGCGTTAAGGTTGCTCAGTTAGCCAAAGAGCAGCAAAAAGCCGAAGGTCAAATCGCGGTAGATTTAATTGCAGCTGCGGCGCCAAAACCCGTAGGCAATGCAGGCCACAACATCAACACCACGGCCTAATTGTTAGCAATACAAAATCAAAAAAAGCGCTCTGATTATCAGGGCGCTTATTCCCTTCGAATCACCAAAAAGATAATGATTAAGCGATAGGTTTAAGTCGAGTTTCCCCGCATCGAGTGCCTGCAATATCAAGGTTGCGGTGATTTGTTTAGAGAGCGATGCCATCACAAAGCGCGAATCTTGACTAATACCTTCGCCCTTTTGCAGTTCAAGCTGCGGCTTGCCCTGCTCAAGCAGGATAACACTGCCACTATATGGCTGCGGCGAATCCTTTATCGCGGTTTGGGTTAAGGTCTTAATCTCCGCCACCCTCGATACTGAAGATGCGGTTTGGCTTTCAACGGCAATCGAGTTACTGCCTTGCCCAATTTGCTCTTGTTCAGCACCTGTTTCTAATAACAGACCAAAACTATTGGCACTTAGGAATAATAAAAAACCAGTCAACAGGGTACTGATAACACTCAAACGCATGGGTTATCCTTAACGTAATTAACAAATAATGCTGCCTGCTAGAAAAAAGCAAGCTTATCACAAGCGCTTTTTATGGATAATACAATTTAATCTTTACAATTGAATTATAAAGGAAATATTCCATATAAAAATGACACAACAAAGTGATACCTAGGGCGACGAAGCTAATCCGAGCCGTATAAACCAAGTGGCAGTCTGCCCCAGTTTGTAGACTGAATATCTCAAGTTGAAGCTAATACACATTCAAAATGGCTATAAAACGACAATAGTAATAATTATCGCACCTAACATATATAAGCCTGCAGAAAGTGATATCGATTTTAGCGGGCTAAACTCCTCAACTTCCAACGTCTGTATATCTTCAATTTTGACTAGTTGCCCTTCTCCCTCGATCTGCTGTTCCGTTGCACTTTCGACTTGAAATTCCATTTGTTCGCCAGATATTGTGGTGACTTTGACCTTTTCACCTATGTAGCTGGATACCGATTGAGAATCCAATTTAACTTCATTGAGTGAAGAGCATGCGCTGAGGGAGAAACAGATAAGTGATACTACTGCTAACTTTTTCAAACAAGCCTCCTAATCCTACAACTATTACATCCATGATAAGTTATACCTGTAGACATAAGCATTTAGGTATAAGCTATTCAGCTTACGGAGTTTCGCCCACAAGTTAAAGAAACCTAGGCTAAATCCACTTAAATTAAATCCTTTGGATGAGGTTAAATAGCTATCAAATGAGCACTGAACTCATCGATGCGGTTAAAGCCAAAGATACGCTTGCTGTAAAGCGTATTATTGCCAATGGCGCTAATCTTGAAGGCGTGGACAATGGCGGGATGACGGCACTCTTGCATGCCTGTGAGTTGCAGTCTTTTGAACTGCTCAAATTATTGGTGGATGCGGGGGCCAATGTGAATCATCCAAACTCGCAGGGGTATCATCCGCTCGATATTGCTTACTGGCAGGGTGAGTTTCGCATGGGACGCTATACCGCTGAGAGTGAGCGCATGGTGAGCTATTTAACCCGCCACGGCGGCAAATCCTTTAGCTAGGTGAGGTGCTAAATAGCATCAAGATGCGAAAGCTAAAAACTGCGAAATGATAAAAAGCCCTATAAACAAAAATCGCGTTAAGCTGGGCCTAACGCGATTTTTTATTACTCACTTACAACCTAATCACCAAAGTCATCGAGTAGGATATTTTCTGGCTCAACGCCTAGGCTTTCAAGCATCTTAATCACTGAAGAGTTCATGATTGGAGGACCACACATGTAGTACTCGCAGTCTTCTGGTGCCTTATGATTTTTAAGATAATTCTCATAAATCACATTATGAATAAAGCCAGTGTAGCCAGTCCAATTATCCTCAGGCAATGGCTCAGATAACGCCACATGCCAGACGAAGTTGTCATTCTCTGCCGCTAGAGCATCGAAATCCGCTTGATAAAACACTTCACGGGTCGAACGAGCACCGTACCAGAAGCTCATTTTACGTGTGGTTTTCTTACTCTTAAGCTGATCGAAAATGTGTGAACGCATTGGTGCCATGCCGGCACCGCCGCCGATAAACACCATTTCTGCATCGGTTTCCTTCACAAAGAACTCACCGAATGGCCCTGAAATGGTCACTGTATCGCCCGCTTTCAAGTTGAAGATGTAAGATGACATCTTGCCCGCTGGCACATTGGCCGATGGTGGCGTCGCAATCCGCACGTTCAGCATAATGCGGCCCTTTTCATCGGGATAGTTGGCCATAGAGTAAGCGCGCAACACTTCTTCATTGACGGTCGAGACTATATCAAACAGACCGTATTTGTCCCAATCGCCACGGTATTTTTCAGGAATATCAAAGTCAGCGTATTTCACCACATGGGCTGGCGCTTCAATTTGAATATAACCCCCTGCTTTAAAGCGAACATCTTCACCTTCGGGTAACTCAAGCAATAGCTCTTTGATAAAAGTTGCCTTGTTATCATTAGAGATCACCTGACATTGCCACTTCTTCACCCCAAAGATTTCTTCGTCGAGTTCAAGTTCCATATCGGTTTTCACTGAGACTTGGCAGGCGAGACGACAACCTTCTTTAGCCTCTTTCTTGGTGATATGGCCCATTTCAGTCGGCAGAATGTCACCGCCGCCCGATTTGATTTTCACTCGGCACTGACCACAGGTTCCGCCACCACCACAGGCAGACGGAATAAAAATACTCTGACTCGCCAAAGCGCCGAGTAACTTATCACCCGCGGCAACTTGAATGCTTTTTTCGGCATCTTCGTTGATGCTGATCGTCACTTCACCCGTAGCCACTAATTTCTTTTTGGCGATTAGAATCACTATCACCAATAGACAGACCACTAGCGTGAACATGCCTATGCCAATTGCCATTTCCATCGTATTACCCTTTTCTAGCTCTTTTCTAAAAAGAATCTGGTTTCACTTTCTCAATTCTTGGCTCGCCTACTGTAGCGTTACAGCGAGATCCCTGAGAAAGACATAAAGCCCAGCGCCATCAAGCCTGTAGTAATAAAGGTGATACCAATACCTTGTAAGCCTTCGGGAATCGCGTTGAATTTCATTCTTTCGCGCAGTCCCGCCAGCAGTACAATCGCCACTGCCCAACCAAGACCCGAGCCCATCGCAAACACCACTGACTCACCGAAGTTGTAATCACGGTTCGCCATAAAGATCACCCCTGCAAAAATCGCGCAGTTCACTGTGAGCAAAGGTAAGAAGATCCCAAGGGAGTCATACAGACTAGGAATGTACTTATCCAAAAACATTTCAAGGATTTGCACTAACGCCGCAATCACACCAATGAAAGTGATCAATTGCAGGTAACTTAAATCGATACCGGGTAATCCCGCCCAAGACAGTGCGCCAGGTGCGAGCACTTTGACGTAAATCAGCTGGTTTAACGGCACGGCTAAGGTCATCACCACAATCACAGCGACACCTAGACCAAAGGCGGTTGACACCTTTTTAGACACGGCCAAGAAAGTACACATGCCCAAGAAGAACGACAGCGCCATGTTGTCGATAAAAGTGGCCTGCAAAAATAGATTTATATAGTGTTCCATATCTGCTCCTTAACCCCGTTTCCGCTGGATCACATTGATAGTCCAGATCAACACACCAATCAGGAAGAAGGCGCTCGGTGGTAACTTGAACATCTCGTTTGGCAAGTACCAGCCGCCATTTTCGATGGTGGTGAACACAGGGTGACCGAATAAATTACCCGTCCCTAACAGCTCGCGTACAAAGGCAACGCTGATCAAAATCAAGCCATAACCTGTCGCATTACCAAGCGCATCGACGACCGCTAAATGCGGTGGATACTTCATGGCGAAGGCTTCTGCACGGCCCATGATGATACAGTTGGTGATAATTAACCCAACGAATACAGAAAGTTGCTTAGATAACTCATAGGCTACATCCTGCAGAACCATGTCGACGATAATCACCAAGGAGGCGATAACCGTCATCTGCGCGATAATCCGCACACTGGTCGGGATAAAGTTACGAATGGCAGAGATAATCAAGTTAGAAAACACCAACACAAAGGTCACTGCGAGCGTCATCACCACAGCGGTTTGCATTGAGTTACTGACCGCCAGTGCCGAACATACGCCCAGCACTTGCATCGCGACGGGGTTATTGGCAAACACTGGCCCCGTTAACATGTCACGCATGGATAAAGTGTTGCTCATTTTGCCTCTCCCAACTCACCTTGCAATTCACCCTGCGCTGCCGACGCTTTAAGCTGGTTGAAGAAGGTTTGAAAACCTTCAACGCCAAACCAAAACTCCATTGCGCGCTGCACGCCGCGGCCCGTCATGGTCGCGCCACTTACCGCATCCACACCGTGAAGATCGCCTTCTTTAACGCCACCCTTTACAAGACGTATCGCAAATTTGCCTTTTTCATCAAATAATTGCTTGCCCTTCCACAGCGATAACCAATGGGGATCGGTCACAAAGTCGCCGATACCAGGGGTTTCACCGTGCTCGTACACGACTAGCCCTTTAATGGTGTTGAAATCGGGTTCAACCGCCACATAACCGTAGATCATCGACCATAGACCTTTGCCATAGAAAGGCACAACCACGCTGTCTAACTTGCCGTTGGCATCGAGCACTTTAAACACGCGGGCATCGTTCGCACGGGTTTTAATCTTGGCGATATCTTTTTTCGGCGCACTTGAAGTCTCAGGATTAATTGCCGCCATACGCTCATCGAAATCGAGGACGTTAGCGTCTGAGTCCACCTTACCTGTGTCTAGGTTGATCAATAATGGCTTAACAGATTTAGCAAAAATCTCTCTAAACTCATTGCCCTGACCTAAGTTCACATCGGCGGCCATCAACACATAGCGCTGCACTTCGTCACGTTTTTTGGCGACTTTACGTTCTTTCAATATGCCTGCTGTGCCTGTGATCATAAACGAGCACAGGAGGCAGAGCGTGATGGTGAAGATCATGGTCCCCACCACAGTATCTTTCTTAAAGACCATGACGTTTTAATCTCCGTTTGATGTTGGCGCGGGCCACCAGATAATCGAACAGCGGCGCCCAAAGGTTGGCGAACAGAATGGCTAACATCACACCCTCAGGCATTTTGGGGTTAGCGACACGGATAAGCACAGTCATAAAACCAATCAAAGCACCGTAGGCAAACTTGCCTTGGCGAGTGTACGAAGTGGTTACAGGATCGGTGGCCATAAACATCATTGCTAGCGCAAAACCGCCAGTGACAAGATGCCAAGTCCACGGCATTGCCATCATTTGATTGCTGCTAGAACCGATGTAATTACACAGCGTTGCTGTCGCTATCATGCCCAGCAACACACCGAGCACAATGCGCCAATCCGCTAAGCGGCTGATCAGCAATAATGAACCGCCGATCAAAATCGCTAAGGTGCTGGTTTCGCCAATCGCGCCCACGGTAAAGCCAAAAAAGTTGTTCCACCAGTTAGGATCGCTAAAGGCGCTAAACCAAGAGTAATCGGCAAAACTCAACTTGCCCGCTGCAGTTTGTGCCAGCGCTGTTGCACCAGAGAAACCATCAACGGCAACGAGCTGTTTAATGGTTGAAACTTCAGATGGATAGGCGAAGTAGATAAAAGCCAAGCCCGCCAACGCAGGGTTAAGGAAGTTATATCCCATGCCGCCAAACAGCTCTTTAGCCACAACCACACCAAAGGAAATCCCCATGGCCACCAGCCACAACGGTGTCGATACTGGCAAGATTAAGGTAAACAGCAGGGCCGTCACGAAGAAGCCTTCATGCAACTCTTGACCACGAACCCGCGCAAACACCACTTCCCAAAACAAACTGGTGAGCAGTGCTGTCAGGTAAATCGGCAGATAAAAACTAAGACCATAGAGGAATAAACCTAATATCCCAGTGTCTTGGCTAAGGCTGCCAAACAGGGTATTAAAGATTTCTAACTTCCAAATATCTGGCGTCGATAATCCGCCCGCGAGCGCAAGCTGTGCCTGTAGGCCAATGTTATATAGACCGAATAAAATGGCGGGCAGTAAGCACAAACCGACTAGCGTCATGGTACGTTTCACGTCAATCGCGTCACGCACATGCACTTGGCCCTTAGTGCTACGACCATTGGCAATGACGAGTGAGCGCAAAAAGCCCTTCATCGACTTACCCGTTGCGTAGTACTCTTGTTGTAAATCAGAGGCGTCCTGTAAATCAGGTTTTTTCACTTGTTTGGTCATTAACCTTCCCTCTCAATAACATCTAGACAGGCACGTAATTCTTTACCAAAGTCATATTTGCCGGGACATACGAAGGTACACAGCGCCAGATCTTCTTCATCTAACTCCAATGCACCTAAGGCTTGCGCCTCGTCGGTATCACGCACCACTAAGTCTCGAACGAGTAAGGTGGGTAAAATATCCAGTGGCATCACGCGATCTAACTGACCAAAAGCCATCATGGCGCGAGCAGAACCGCCCTGATGAGTCGTAAACTCGAACAATTTAGTCGCACCAAACAGACGTGATGTTACGGCACGAGTGATGGAGAATTTGTCAGAACCACCGCGCACCCAAGGGAGAACATGGTGCTGCGAATCTTCGCTCAACACTGATACTTGGTTGTGGAATCGGCCTAAAAAGTCATGTACGCCCGCCGCGGTATGGCCAGATAACACAGATCCCGATACCACGCGGTTATGGCCAGGTTTGATTTCATCACTCACTAAGGCACTTAGCTCAGCGCCCAACTGAGTGCGCAGTAAACGCGAGTTCAGCACGCTCGGGCCACCTAAGGCGACGATGCGGTCGGTATACAACTCACCGGTTTGGAATAACTTGCCGTAGGCAATCACATCTTGATAACCGATATGCCATACCTGACGCTCTAAACTCACTGGCAAGGTAAAGTGAATATGAGTGCCTACTAAACCCGCAGGATGAACACCATCAAAGCGGCGCACCTCAAGTTGTGGTAATGCTTCTTTAACAATCGCTTCGCCCTTATCCTGGCACAGGTAAACCTTGCCTTCGGTTAAACGGCTCAACACCAGCAAGCCAGCTTTAAAAGCCTCAGTTTGCTCGGCGATAATCAAACGGGGATCAGCGGCCAGTGGATTAGTATCGATAGCGGTGACGAAAATACCTGCTGGCGTGCTATCGAGCGCAGGCACGCGCGAGAAAGGCCTAGTACGCAGGGCCGTCCATAGACCGCTTTTCACTAATTGCGCCTGAACGGTTGACCTTGCTAAAGCGGCGATGTCTTGATGGATATCGAAGGAAATCTGCCCATCGCGGTTTTCACCGTCATCACAACGAATGACGACTGATTGTAGAATTCGACGCTCGCCGCGGTTAATTGCTACGACTTGGCCACTAGCAGGTGCAGTGAACAAGACTCCAGGCGTTTTTTTGTCTTCAAATAGGGCTTGGCCCTTTTGAACAAAATCACCCTCTTCGACCAACATCGTCGGCTTAAGCCCAACGAACTCTTCTCCCAGAACAGCCACTTGGGATGGCTTAGCACCGAGTTCAATGACCTGTCGCGGCTCACCAACAATCGGCAAGTCGAGGCCTTTTTTGATCGTTACAATTTGGTTTGAAAAATCTGCCATCACAAATATCAACCATGAAAAATTTTTAGATAAATTTAGGGTAGAGATTTGTTAACGCAGATTCCGATATTGGCGTCACATTCCGCTGCAAATTCGTAAGTTAGATACGTAAATTTACGCAATTTTGTGACACAGATTCACATCCTTACTTGCTGCAATCTGCAAATGTAGTTTTATAACAATTTATTCATAAATACGTCATTACTGATTTAGTAGTACCTAAGGTTTACAAAAATAAGCCAAAATCTCCATTTCAGTGCTGTAAAGCGATAAAACTGTTAAAAGTGCAACTCAGCGAACAAACTTCAACCAATGGCATGCCTCAAAATGGGGCAGGATGGCTAAACTTGCTGGCTATTTTTAGCGCACTAACATTTCAACCTATGGTTTAACCTTTGCTTTACAGCAAAAGCTTGGTAGCCTCAAACTAAGAGAGTTTCCGTAGGAGAAATAGATGGAATACAGACGCATACCGCATTCTAATCTTGAGGTCAGTAAAATTTGTTTGGGCACTATGACTTGGGGCGAACAAAATACCCAAGCCGAAGCGTTTGCACAGCTGGACTACGCCATAGGCAATGGCATCAACTTTATCGATACGGCGGAAATGTATCCCGTACCACCTAAGCCGGAGACCCAAGGGGAAACCGAGCGTATCCTAGGGCAATATATTAAGGCCCGCGGTAACCGAGACGACTTAGTGATCGCCACTAAAATTGCCGCACCGGGGGGTAAAAGTGATTACATTCGCAAAAATATGGCGCTGGACTGGAACAACATCCACCAAGCGGTCGATGCGTCTTTAGCACGCCTCCAAATAGACACTATCGACCTTTATCAAATCCATTGGCCTGACCGTAATACCAATTTCTTTGGTGAACTGTTTTACAATCAACAAGAGCATGAACATCAAACGCCGATCCTCGAGACCCTAGAAGCGCTAGCCGAAGTGATCCGCCAAGGTAAAGTGCGCTATATCGGGGTGTCGAACGAAACGCCTTGGGGCTTGATGAAATACCTGCAACTCGCCGAAAAACATGGCTTGCCGCGTATTGTGAGTGTGCAAAATCCCTATAACTTGCTTAATCGCAGTTTCGAAGTCGGCATGAGCGAAATCAGTCACCGCGAAAACTTGCCATTACTGGCCTATTCGCCACTGGCCTTTGGCGCCTTGACGGGAAAATATTGCAACGACCAATGGCCTGAAGGCGCGCGCCTGACCTTGTTTAAGCGTTTCGCCCGCTATACAGGTTCGCAAATGGCTCTGGAGGCTACAAAAGCCTATGTCGATTTGGCCCGCGAGTTCAAACTCACGCCCGCACAAATGGCGTTAGCTTTTGTTAACTCACGTAAGTTTGTCGGCTCCAATATCATAGGCGCCACCGACTTATATCAACTGAAAGAAAACATCGACAGTTTAAAAGTCACCTTATCGCCAGAGCTATTAGTACGATTAAACCAACTGTCCGATCAATTTAGATTACCTTGTCCTTAGCCCCTAGGCTTAGTCGGCAAGTTGTTTGAATGACTGACCAATAGCATCGGGTCAAATCCCCCTGATGCTATTGATTTCAAATAGCTTTAGAGGCATAACTTTTACCTTTATATCACCTCATCAATGCGCTCTCTCCTCCATTCAATCAAAAGCTACCTATTACTTAGTCTTCTTTATCTTATCCCTGTGGCTTAGCAAAAGGTCATCGTCTTCAGCTCCACGAGCTCACCAGCGCCAGGCTATGCGAGAAGGCTGCAATACATGGTCTAGGTTACATTCGGATACAGAGTCCTTTTAAGAAGTGAAATATAGTGGCATCACAGTCACTAGACAGATGTCTTAAGGATAAAAAAATGAAAAAACTTTGCTTTGTAATCACAAGTGTTTTGATGTCAAGCCACGCTCTTGCTGAAAGCAATACCTACATTCGTAACGGTAATATCTATAGTCATCAAGATCAGTTCTTTGCTGGCGCAGGTGTTGCTACTGGTAGTCAATTTTATAAGGGTCAAGATCACCAGACAGGTGCCTATCTCAATGGCGGCTACCACGGTGAAGACTTCAACGCCGATCTGTCCGGCATCAACTACCGCTTTTTAGGCACGAACGATAGTGCCGTTAATTTCAGTATCTTTGCCGTTGCCAATCCCGGCTTTGATGCCGATGATGCGGATATTTTAACGGGCATGAAGGATCGCAAATTCAGTGGCGATCTGGGTTTAAACGCCGACATTCATTTAGGAAATGGCACGTTATCGACCAAATTCCAACACGATGTCACCAATATTTATGATGGTTTTCAGGCTGATATCACATATTACCATCCAATAAATGTAGGCTTCGGTGATCTGGTGCCTTATGCGGGTGTGCACTACTTCAGTAAAGACTTCGCAAACTACTACACAGGTGTGACGTCATCTGAAGCTACGGCGCAGCGCCCTGCCTATCAAGCCGACGGCACCTTTGCATATAAGCTAGGCTACGCTTTGGTTATTCCAGTCACTAAGCATTTAGATATTATTCAAGCCACAGGTTACTCGCACATAGGTGCCAACATGGCAGACTCTCCGCTAATAGACAGTAACAACCAGTGGGTTACTACCCTTGGCGTGAACTATAGCTTCTAAACAACCTGACGAGACAAGACCATGACACTTATCAGAAAAACGTTTTTATGTGCTGGATTAGCTCTGATGCTTTCAGCTTGTGCCACTTCCTACGATACCGAAAAGCAATTTTGGTCTTTCGGTAAAGGATTTGAAACCGCACAGATTGCACCCGATAGCTGGCAGATAAGCTTTGTTGGCAATACCAACACTGACCGCGCATTGGCCCGAAAGTACGTCATGCGTAAGTCAGCAGAGTTATGCAAACAAGCGGGTTATAACTACTTCACTTTTACTCACGAACAAACCGATCGTGATGCAATTGGCCAGTTTGGAGTAGGAGCGAGCGCGAGTAAGGATATCTTGTGGGGGAGTTCGACGATGAATCAAGAAACCTCTGTCATGGTCGAAGTCACAGGTTTACATAGCAAGCCAGAAAATGCGAGTTCCCGCATCTATGAAACAGATTACATACTTAACAATGTCAATGTGAAAAGTTAATTGCTCATCAAAAATGCACCAGTCTAGATTCTCGTTAGGTATCAAGGCTGGTGCGTTTTATTTATAAATCCCCCCTGTTCAGCACCAATTCGTTAGGCACTCATTCGTATAGTGAGTTGAGTCATTCTGCCTCTATCTCTAAATCAACTCAGCAGATTAGATTACGTAGGCCTAGCCGCATTGCTCGCTTCAGCTCATGTTAAAGAAACAGACAAAAACGGCTCAAACCTCGCATTATACCAATCGTATTAAACCCCAACTTTAAACTTCAGCCTTGAATTTTAGTGACATGCGAGCCCCACCTAAGTCAGGAGCACGGCCAATACGTAATGGGGACCCCATCCAACAACCAATTCTATCGACAATCGCCAGACCCATGCCATGACCGGAATTTCCCCGGCTGTGCTGACCACGCACAAAAGGTTTAATCACTTGAGTAGATTCCTGTTCATCTATGCCAGGGCCATCATCGTCAACGTGTAACCACGCAATCCCATCTTCCGATGCCAACGTCAGCCGAATCTTTGCCTTACCAAAACGCAGCGCATTATTGAGCAAATTATTCACCTGCATTGATAAGTACTTGGGATCTGTCTTGATCTTGAGCGCTGTGGGATAGGGAACCAGTTCAACTGAAAAATCGGGGTACACTTGACCTTGATACTTTTCGAGTAACCAAGCATTGAGCTCAATCGACTGCCAATCGGGCTGGATATTCGCCTCATCGAGGCGGGCATAGCTGAGCAGTGTCATGACCAACTCTTCCATAGTGTCCAGATCGCGGTTCAATCGCTGAAAATACTTCACCCTAAGTTGTTCGCTTTGGGTTTCTTCTAACGCCGCAATACCAAATCGCAGCCGCGCAATCGGAGTTTTTAAATCATGGGAAACTGCCCGACTAAGCAATTTATTGTCATCGATTAATTGCTGGATGCGATCTGCCATACGGTTGAATTCGCTTTCTATTGTGCCTATGTAGGACGCTTTACTGACCACAATTCGCTGCTGTAATTCTCCCATACCAAATGCTTGAGTCACCTTACTGAGATGAACCAGTTGGCGGATTAAAGGAGACACCCACACCAACAAAATCACCACCACACCGCCATAAAAAAGCATGGTATACAGCTTATTCGCGTTAAAACTCACATCGGCTGGCGTCACTATCTGGGTATTGATATTCAGCACCTGACCCGTTTTAGGCAATAAATAGTGCAAAGAGATGCCGTCATCGGACTCCAGCAATAATGATTCCCCTGAATAAAACTCTGTCTTTAGGGCTGAGGGTAAGACAAAATCCGCTTCATTCACCAAAGACAATTGATCTGCATTTCGCTGATTCCAGTTGTCTATAAACGCATTATTTGGGGCGGGATCGTTATCTAACGTTTGCGCCAGTGAGCCGCCCAGCAGTTTTAATGCCGCGAGGTGAGTTGCTGGGCTAGACGTTTCATTATCAGGATCAATAAGTGTTGCAAACTCACTTATCGACCAGCCTAGGCTGGCAATGGCCACCAGCACGACCAGCACCAGAGAAGTCATTAACTTCTTCATAAAGCTTGCTCGGCCTCATCGCGGCAAAACAAATATCCCTTGCCACGAATGGTTTTGACTTTATAGGGCTGACTCAACGCTTCCTGCAACTTCTTGCGTAAGCGCGATATGCGAATATCCACCGAGCGGTCTAGGCCATCGTATTCAATGCCCCGCAGTTGAGCCACCAATTCATTGCGACTCACTATCGTGCCCGCCTTCAATGCCAGCAGCCACAAGACATCAAACTCATTGGCATTCAAATCCAGCGGCTGTTTATCAATGGTGACTGACTTTGCCGTCGCATTTAACACTAAAGAATCAAACACTAATTGCTGCTTTTGCTCCTCATCACTCACTCGGCGTAACAGGGCCTTTATCCGCGCTAACAGCACCTGTGGTCGAATCGGCTTAGTGAGGTAATCATCAGCACCGGCATCTAACCCGCGGATTTCATCGCCGTCCTCAACGCAAGCCGTCATAAATAAAATGGGCCCAGTATAAAATCCCCTGGCCTCCTTACACACATCGAAGCCATTCTTAACGGGCATCATCACGTCGAGTAGCACTAAGTCAGGCATCTCATCGGCTATCATCTCTAAGGCAAAATCACCTTGGCTGGCCACTGTGACTCCGTAACAGTGATCCAGTAAATAATCACTGATCCACTCTGCCAGAGAGGTATCGTCCTCTACGACTAAGATATGCTTTGCAACTGACATATTAGAATAACCTCCAACCGGACTGACTCTGTTTAGGGGCCTTATAAACCCATGTCACGACCACTTTAACTTGTGCGAGCGGTTGTACATCATCATTACGGATAAGACTAAAAGTCGCCGTTTTATCCCCTTCAAAACTATATTGATATTCTTGCAAAGCTTTGCCAGTCCAGCAGGTTAACTGGTGCTGACGGTCTGTCAGTATGAGGCAGTACTCGCCGCTCGCGGGTGTCTGCCATCGGAACAATACATCTTGATAGCAAGTTTGCCCTTTATGCAGTGCAATGCAGCGTTCTGGGGTCGCGGTAAAAATAACGGCATCATCCTGACTCCAAACCAAAAAAGGCGCGCTCAGCATCACTACCGCTAACAATTGATAAAATCGATTCATGCCCTCCTCCTAAAACACATAGCTAAGAGAAGCATTAAAATACGATGTATAACTCGCTTGATTGAAGGGACTGTCGGTCACTTCTTGGGATAACACATTGAAGCGATACATGGCCCGAAAGACAAAATTTTCACTCAGCGGATAGGCAACCCCTAACTCCATGCCGTAACTGAAAGAGCTATCCGGCCGATACTCAGGAAAGCGTTCAGTGGCTTCTTCCTTACTGATCCCAAAAAGATAGCGATTCAAGGTGGCAGATGAGTAACCTACGCTCCCCAATACGTGAAAATTCCAATTACGAACCTGCCAGGACTTACCCAATCTGGCAGAACTTTGAATACCTTGATCATCATAATAATCAGATACTAACCTATACTGAAAAACATAGTTATCGCCCCAATAACGTGTGGCACGAAAACCGGCACCAACATAGAGAGAATCTTCCGATAGTAGATAAGCATTGCGGCCAGCTTCATCCAGCGTACTGGGATCCACATCAGGACGGGACCATGAACCTTGCAAGTTAGCCAATAGCAGTTCTAATGACCAATCCTCTGAACTCCAAAGATTAAATCCCAGATTAATGCCATCTTGAGATTGATGGATCATCTCAACAAACAGCCCTTTGTACTGGTACATGCCACTGACTAACAGCGACAACTGTGCAGAACCAGAATCCGTTTGCCGAACATCGACTTGATTAATCCCGTAAACACTCATGCCCAGCTCAAAATCACCGCCGTCAGCAAGGCGATTAGTTCCTCCAGTAACACTGCTCGCAATATCTGATGCTGCAGCGGTTCTAGGAAGAATGCTCAGCGTTAACACAAGAAGCCAAAGAATACGCATGCCCATTTAATTCACATTTTTAGTCGTTATTTAGCGCTACATATTACAACAGTTTGTTGCAAGTCACTGCACAACCAGTATCATTTTTACGGCAATTGTGTGTCGGATAACAAGATAGACCTATATCCCAAACAACTTGAATCCTGCATCTTCAAATTGTTTGAGGATATACTCACCTCACATTGAGTTAAGGCACAAATGAGGCTCAAGCTAAGATGAAGTGGCGCAGTTAAGTTAACCGCTGTCGTCGTTAGCACACTGAATTATGGGCTAATACATTTAAACAACTCGCACCTTAAACTGCTGCATCGTTTCCCTCAATGAATTAGCCTGCTTAGACAGTGACTCACTGGCTTTCGCGGTTTCGTTAGCGCTGCAGAGAACCAACTCACCCGAATCACGAATCGCATTAATGCGCTCACTAATATCTTCGGCGGTCACGGCTTGCTCCTCACTAGCGGTCGCGACTTGAGTATTAGCCTGAGTCAGTTCAGTTAAGGCATCTAAAATCTCAAATAGGTGCTGCTTGGCTTGATTAACGAGCAGTGACGATTCACTGATTTGCTTATCGTTATTGGCGAAGGATTCAACTGAAGACTTAGCATCTTTCACGAGTGTTTGGATAAGATCGCTGATCTCCTGCGTGGCCGTTTGACTGCGCGTTGCCAATGCCCGCACTTCTTCGGCGACCACAGCAAACCCACGACCTTGATCTCCAGCCCGCGCCGCTTCAATCGATGCATTCAAAGCTAATAAGTTCGTCTGCCCAGCTATCGCATCGACCACAGAAACAAAGTTGAGGATTTTTCCCGTACTCGCCTGAACCTGTTGAATAAGTTGATTCGAATACTGGGCGCTGGCAACCAACTGCTTCGAGATTTTTTCGCTCGCATCGACAACCTCGCAACTTTCTTTCACTTTATGCTCGGCTTGTCCCGCTGAGTAAGAAGCGGTTTCTGCACTACTCGCCACTTCAGTGATCGTTGCTGCCATTTGGGTCATAGAGGCGGCGACTTGGTCAGTGTTATCCTGCTGCCTCAACATAGCCTCACGATTATTCTCGGCCACCGCATTAAGCTCAGTCACCATAGAGGCAATTTCTTCACTTCGAGCAATCACTTGGCCAACAGTTTTACTTAAGGTCCACGCCATTTGATTCATACTGACGGTAAGTTCACCTAATTCATCCTTGGAATCGACACGTAACTCTTGGTTAAAGTTGCCCTTTTCCATCATGGCGGCAGAATTACGTAACCGATTGATAGATTTGACCATGTATTGACTGCAAGCAATACCAATCAATAATCCTATGACTAAAGACACTATCGAAATAATCGTTAAGCCATAAATGGCCCTAAGCTCTTCTTCCTCTGTTACAGAAACTGCAGCTTGAGTCATCAGCGCTAAACGTTCTACGAATTGACTTAGCTCAGCATTAAACACATTTTGCGCTTCCTCTAAAGATTCAACCCGCTTAGCCAAAGCGGTATGGTCTTCTTTTTGCTGAATTCCCGAAATAACGGTGCCAAGCAGGACTTTATAATCTGCAAAATGTTGGATGATCGTGTCAATATCTTGATTTAGCTGCTGTGTTTTCTCACGTACTTGAGGAGTTTTAGCGTTTTTTAATGCCTCTCCAAGCATGGTTTGAGTCGAGAGCAACTCCTTGCTAATGTCTTCATTGTGCTGAACAACATCCGCAATAAAAGCCGCTAGAATGAGTGGACTGGATACGGCGTCAACATCCGCGGCACGAAACGCTTTTTCTAGAATGACAGAGCTTTCAAGCTGCTTAATGGTGATGTCAGTCGATAGCCTGACTAATGGAATATTCTCTTCTGCAATGCCATGAATTTCCTCCGATACACGCTGCATCTTCAACAGACTAAATCCAGACAAAATCAAGATCAGCACTAACATCACCCCAACGAGGGCGATCATCTTATGTTTAATCCGTAAGTCTTTTAAAAGCTTCACCATAAAACTACTCTCCAGCAAAACACTGACAACGAAGGACGTCCAATTTAGGATAGTCGGAGTTTTAACTTTCGGTGGATGAATTAAGCGTAAAGTATTAGCTGAATTTAAAAGAAAAACTTAAACATTAGAAAAATCGCATCATAGCTAAGCTCAATGATGCGTTAGAGTCTAAAACCGTTTAAGGCGTGCGAAATATCTATTAGGCAACAGTTTGAACAGACCTTAGTGAAATTAGGCGTTCAATACCACTGTCCGATACCAACGCCTCAACAAACCGCTAAAACTTGCATTCACATGGCAGATCACAGAAGATCCCATGGCCTTTTTCATTGCCCTTAGCCTCGCCCATGACTCAACCTGCATCGCCTACGCCAAATACTGTGACTCACACAGCGACGAATACAATGGCTGACATTGAAACATCCCATGCCTCGGCGAATGCTATGCCTGATACCACAGTGACACTTGGCTCATCTGAAGCATATCAGCAAAATGCTCAGATTCGGTCGCAATTCCCAGCGTTAAATCAAATGCTTGATGGTTATCCCCTATGTTATCTCGACACAGCAGCCACCAGCCAAAAGCCGCAAATGGTGTTAGATGCCATGGCAAAGTTTTACGCTAATGACAATGCGAATGTACACCGTGCTGCACATCAGTTATCAGCGCGTTCGACCTTAAGCTATGAGAAAGTGCGCGATCAGTTGCAGCAATTTTTGAAGGCAAAACGCCGCGAAGAAATCATTTTTACCCACGGCACCACAGAATCAATCAACTTAGTCGCCTTTGGGCTGACTGCCCAATTAAACGCTGGCGATGTGATATTAATCGACGCCGCCGCTCACCACGCCAATATCGTGCCTTGGCAGGAACTGGCGAAATGCACAGGGGCAATCATTAAACCAATCCCGCTCTGTCAGGATTGCCGCTTAGATATCAACGCCTATAAAACCTTGCTCGAGTTAAAGCCTAAAATCGTCGCCCTATGCCATGTTTCCAACGCCCTAGGTACAGTCAATCCCGTGACTCAGCTAGTGCAGTTAGCGAAAAAACAAGGTGCCATCACCTTAGTTGATGGTGCGCAGGCAGTGGCGCATTTAACGCTGGATGTGACTGAAATCGATTGTGATTTTTACGTCTTCTCGGGGCATAAAATGTATGGTCCCACTGGTGTTGGCGTGCTTTACGGCCGTTTCGACGCGTTAGATAATCTCGCGCCACTATTAACTGGAGGCGAGATGATTAAACGCGTGAGTTTTGAGGCGACAGAATTTGGCAACCTGCCGAATCGCTTAGAAGCGGGCACACCGCCGATTGCTGAAGTCATAGGTTTGGGCGCGGCCATTACATTTTTACAAACCGAGCTCATGCCGCAGGTTCAAGCTTATGAAGCAGAACTAATTAACTATTTACAAAGCCAATTGCGCGCGCTCGGTGAAGTGCATTTATACGGCGCCTTTGATGACAATATCGGTGTAGTCGCGTTTAATCTTGCCAATGAACATCACCAAGATGTGGGCATTTTACTGGACCAACAAGGGGTTGCCGTTCGCTGTGGCCATCATTGTGCCATGCCATTAATGCAGAGTCTGAATCTTAAGGGCTGTTGCCGCGCCTCTATCGGTATCTACACCAATAAAGACGATATCGACCGCTTTATTGCCGCGTTAGCCTCAGTAAAAGACTTGCTGCTGTAATCCAGCATTTAGCCACTGATCTACGCCACTCATACGATGCTCAAAATAAGTTACGCTCAAGACAAGTTACGCTCAAGTAAGTGAGACAGGATTTAGCCCTATGACAGATTCAATCATGCCTATGCCAAATGAGGCCGATTTTCACTATTTAGTGCAAGATGCCGAAACCTTACTGGCGCGTTTTACGAATGCCCCTAACTGGCAGGAAAGATATCGTCAAATTATGTTGTTAGGGAAAGACTTACCAAGCTTAAGCCCTGAGCTTCGCATCGAGGCCGCTCAGGTCAAAGGCTGCGAAAGTGATGCGTGGATTTATCATCTAGAACAGGCTGGCAAACACTATTATTTAGCCGACAGCGATGCCCGCATCGTTAAGGGATTGATCGGATTATTGCTTGGCGCCTGCCATGGTAAAAGCCGCGCTGAAATCCAAGCATTTGATCCTAC
Organism: Shewanella sp. SM71; assembly: GCF_025653905.1. Taxonomy (NCBI): domain Bacteria; kingdom Pseudomonadati; phylum Pseudomonadota; class Gammaproteobacteria; order Alteromonadales; family Shewanellaceae; genus Shewanella; species Shewanella sp. SM71. The sequence goes on along the minus strand of NZ_JAKKRW010000002.1, from coordinate 201,746 downwards.
AGCTTACTTCAAACAATTGGGCCTAGAAGGTCAGCTCAGCCCATCGCGCACTAACGGCCTTAACTCACTGGCAAAAGCAATGGTTGAAGCCACTCGATAATCATAACCCGAGGGTTTTCATTTACTGCGACAAGCGATAATTGAAACCACTCGGCAACAACAAATAATCACAACTCTAGCTCAGGGGCAAAGGCCAAAAAAGGGATTTAATCAAAGACTTCTACGCCCTAAAAAGGTATAAAGAAGTTACATTTGCGTTATTGATAGGAACCGAGCATGCCCATCAAGGCAGTCAATCACTACCGTCGTACACTCCTTAAAGGTCTTGGCGCAGCAACTCTGTTAAGTCCACTCGCCAGTTTACCTAGCTTTGCCGCCGCACAGAGGCGGATATATGTCGATGGTTTATCTTTCCTTCCCGATGACTTAAGTGATGTAACTGCCGCTAAGCTCGATGCCTATCTTTGCGATATTTCGGCTATTGAGACCATAGAACAAGCCGATGGCACTCAAAACTACAAACGCACTTATAAAGCTTGCATGGAAAGCATTAAGCAGGCCGCTAAACGGGTAAGTGATCATCCCGATATTTTACTGCAAGGTCTGAGGGGGCGAGATATTCAACGTGCCCGCGACAGCCAGCGCACTGCGGTATACTTTCAAATCCAAGGCGCAGATTGTGTCGAAGAAGACAGTGAAGCTAACCAGTGGGCGCGGGTAGATGAGTTACATCAACAAGGGCTACGCGTACTGCAACTCACCCACCATTACGGTAATACCTTTGCCGGTGGCGCCTTAGACAGTGATTCCAGCGTCGGGCTCAATAAGCCGCTCACCGCACACGGACGTGAACTTATCGCCAAACTCAATCACGCCAATATCTTGATCGATGTGAGTCACTCCAGCGCTCAAACCGCTTTAGATGTCGCAAAAATCACTAAGTCACCCATAGTGCAAAGCCACGGCGCAGCGCGCGGCATAGTCAACCATGCCCGTTGTTCTCCCGATGAAGTGATCCGCGCCATCGGCGATAGCGGCGGCGTATTCGGCGTGTTTATGATGAGTTTCTGGCTCACCAATAATGCCGTGCCCACGATTGATGATTATATTCGCCAACTGGAATACGTTATGCGTGTTGGTGGAGTGGACTGCGTGGCAATCGCTAATGACTTCCCACTCCGTGGCCAAGAAAACCTACTGGCACTCGGTAATGACAACGCCAAAGGCATTAAAGAATATCAAGAATGGTGGTACAGCCTGAGGGCGAAAGGCGTGCTAGGTTTTGATGCAGAGCCAAGGCATGTCGTGATCCCCGAGCTGAATCATATCGATCGCATGAGCCGTATCGACGATGCCTTAGCCAAGGCACGCTTTAAATCTACTGACCGCGACCGTTTTATGGGTGGTAACTGGCAAAGAGTGCTCAACAAAGTGCTACTGTAAATGCCATTGTTTTATCGTCATGTTTAATTTACTTTGTCGATAAATTTACTGGTTTATCAGCTTGTTTCAGTCTTGGATATTCTATGCTGACCACACTCGCTATTTTCAATTATCGCTCTCTGCGTGAAATCGTCTTGCCCCTAGGGCAACTCAATTTGATCACTGGGGCGAATGGCAGTGGTAAATCGAATCTATACAAGGCACTACGTTTACTCGCACAAACGGCGCAGGGCGGCGTTGTCAATGCTTTAGCCCAAGAAGGCGGACTCGACTCCAGCTTTTGGGCGGGACCAGAAAACCCCACCAAAAGTATGCTAGCGGGCGACACCGCCATTGAAGCCACCGTCAGGCAAGCGCCAAGACGCCTAAAACTTGGCTTTGCCGGCGAAGATTTTAGCTATCTTATTGAACTCGGTTTACCCAAACCCGACGCCACCACGCTGTTTGGCTTAGATCCACAAATCAAGCGCGAAGCCATTTGGAACGGCCCTAAGTATCGACCCTCAACGGTATTGGTTGAGCGCCGTGGTCCTATGGTGAAGAGTCGCACTGCTGACGGACAAGGCTGGATAACCTTAGGCGCACACCTGCAAACCGGCGACAGTATTTTTACGGAACTTGCCGATCCAGAGCGCAGCCCTGAAGTGCTAAAGCTTCGCGATAGTATCCGCGCATGGCGTTTTTACGATCACTTCAGAACCGATGCAGAAGCGCCAGCCCGTCGTCCACAATTAGGTACAGCCACGCCAGTATTGCACCACGATGGGCGCGACCTTGCATCAGCAATTCAAACCATTTTTGAGATAGGTGATAAAGCGGCTTTTGATCATGCGGTGAGCGATGCGTTTCCCGGTGCAGAGGTTCGAATCGAACCTCAAGAGGGCGGCATTTTAGTGCTCGCATTTCATCAGCATGGTTTATTAAGGCCACTCAATGCCAGTGAATTGTCGGATGGCACCCTGCGCTATTTGCTGTTAATCGCCGCCCTACTGACCCCAAGACCGCCAGAGCTTATGGTGCTAAACGAGCCAGAAACTAGCCTACATCCCGACTTATTACCTGCGCTTGCACGCTTAATCGCTAAGGTATCGGAAGAGTGCCAGTTGTGGGTGGTTTCCCATGCTAATCGGCTTATTAATGCCTTAAGTCAATTTGAACACTGCAATACCTTGGCCTTAGACAAAACCTTAGGCCAAACGCAGATCCAAGGCCAAGACTTACTCAATACGCCCAGTTGGCTATGGCAGAATCGTTAACCTGTAGCCTTAACCCTAATCAATCGTAAAATACCGCAAGCCATAGGGTTTCTGAACTTATAGAAGTCGAAGCGACTCGATGTTTTTGATGGGGCGGAATCGTTAAGTAATCACCAGGAGTTAGCGTAACGGGTTCACCTTGTTCAAATTCAAGCGTCGCCTCGCCTTTGAGCAGCATCACCCATTCATGTTGAGTTTGATCGTATCATTGACCTTCGGGTAGATACCCAAACCACCTGAAGATGCAGGATTCAGCGGGAATTTAACGCACTTTAGGCAAGGCGGCTATTTGCAGACCTAGTGGACTAAGTTAAAAATAGCCAACACGGCATAAAGTGCGTTAAAACCCGCCGGGACGGAGCGCTTAGGGCACTCCACTTCCGTGTTGCATCAATTCAGAAGGTGGCCGACATTCTGTCATTGATGCGCCTTGAATTGAAGCACCCTAAGCGCTCTGAAACTCGTATCTTCAGGTAGCTTGGGTATATTGCCCATTGGAAACGATGCGCTCAATGGTCACAGTGTTATTGCCCGCCAGTTTTTCAAACACTTCGGCCGATAAATCTGTGGGTAATTTTGCAAAAAAGTTATCAAGCATTTTGTCTTTATTCCTCTGCTTTTATTAATGTGCCACTCTGATTAAACGGTATTTGGAGCAATCAAGCATTGAGAAACGAATCCATAAACCGCTATGATATGCGCACAGAAATACTCAGTTACCATGAGTATTCCTCAGATAAGCTTATTGTTTTACATATGGATATGGAGATTTCCCCCAATGTCGTTGTTTCGCGCACTCAAAGCCAAGTTATTTCCCTCAAACCAAACTAGCCGCGATCCAAAAGACATTCATCTTCAAACTGAATCACAAACACTCAGCCAAGAACAAGATTTAACGCAGGAGCCGTCAGTCGCTGTACCGCTATTCCAGCGCCACTTCAGCTTAAAAATCCATGCGACAAAGGCAGACGCAACTTCTTGCGAAGAAAATGCCGACCACGGCTTAACTCTCTATCACTACGATACGCCCCAAGTCATAGAACTCTTGGGCTGGGAAAACGTCAATGAATGCTGCGAATTCCACCATACCGAATTCGACCGCCTCGAAATCAGCAATCAATTCCCTTTCCCCGAGCAGAACTTTTGGCTCGACAAGGTAAAAGTGTGCAGTATCACCCCAAAAAAGAACAACCAAATAAAGGCGTTGTGGCAAGTTGAGCTTAACAATCTCGATGCATTATTGATAAGCCACTTTACCCTCGATGCAGACAATATAGTGCAAGGCGATATTCAAGATTACGCCAGCCTAACAGGCCAACTGCACCGCACTTTTCACCAACTCAATACTGAAGATGGTGCGGGTATACTTAGAATCATCACCCAAAGCCCAGGGCTTACCCAAGCCGTCGATTCAAACTATTTTGGCGAACGTAATGGCGTGACCCGCCAATTCAATGCCCTAGGTACCCTATTATTTGAAGGCAACTTTATTAATGATCAGCAACTTGGAATACAAACGTGGTACGACCATGAGGGCAAGATCAATCAAATAGAAGATCGCCATCCCCAAGGTCAATTTATTCAATACTTTTATGGCAATGGTCAGCTTAAAGAAACCGCCGAACAAGATAGCAATAGCCATTATATCAATACGTTAACTCGCTACTATGAATCTGGACAAATACAGCTTATCCGGCCCTTAGTGCAAGATGTTATCCACGGAATTGAAAAACAATATTACCCTGATGGTTCACTAGAAGCTGAAAGATATTACAACCAAGGCTATGAATATGAAGCCGTTTGGTATCATCCCAATGGAGCAATTAAACAAAAAGTGTGTAACGATGTGACGGGCAAAGTCATTGAAGAGTTTTACGACTCAGGTAAGCCTGCATGGCGTGATCCCTTCAATACCGAAGGCCAATTACATGGCGAACATGTAAAATGGTATCCCAATGGCCAAATTGAAGAAAAAATCTATTTTGAGGATGGCAAAGAACAAGGCATGGCCCTTTGGTATCATGACAATGGTCAACTCGCCCTTGAGATCTATCTTGAAAAGGGACTCAGGGAAGGTCTATTTAGAAGCTATTATAAAAGTGGCGTGCTTTCGGCCGAAGGCCAATATAAAAATAATCTCTCGGTAGCCCCTTTTATTGAATACCACGAAAACCAGCAAATTCAGATGTACTTACCGCACACACAGGGCAACCGTGATGGCACAGCTCGCTGGTTTTATGAAGATGGCACGATACGTACAATTTCTGAATATGAAGTTCGTGATGGCCAAGGCTACCTCAAAGAGTCCAGCTTTTATAATAACAAAGGGATCCTCAAATCCTATCAGAGTCACTCGAATACCCGCTGCGGCTATAATCTTGATAATAATCAAAGGGAATACTATCAAGAAGGTATTGCCGATACTCGCATCGAATACTATGAAGATGGCGCCATTCGCTGGTTACTCACCCGTACGCAAGGAGATTTATTTAGCTCTAAATCCTTGTTCCCTCAAGGTTTAATTTTAGAAACTGGCACAATCCAAATTACTAATGGTCGTTACCTCGATATCGGCCATTGGCAACGTTTTACGCCCCAAGGAAAAGTGTACCGCGAAGCCTGGCTAGATGAACAAGGCCAACTGATAGAAAGCCGTCACTACTTTGATTTTCATGAAAATATAGCAACTCAGGAAGATGAAGAACCTGAATGGGATAGCCCAGAAAATCCTAGTTATGACTATGATGAAGACGATGCTGATGGGCAAAGTAACGGACCAAATAACCGTACGGATGACAGCGAACATCATGCTCGCAATAGTAGCAATAACGCATATTTATCTCGTCAGAAGTATCACGCACCCAATGGCAATACCACGACAAAACAGCGAGAAGATAAAACAATAGCAGTAGATGTCGCCGCTCATACCGAAGAACCCATATTGGCTTATCACTTAAAATTTGATGATGAAAGCAAGCTTTATGCAATGAAACGCTATCATCCCAATCGCCAGATTGCCGAAGAAGGTAATTTACAAATTCAGGGACAGGAGCAATTCTGGGTCGGCATCCACAATCAATACGATGAGCAAGGCAAACTCAAGCTTTCCGAAACCTATACTATGGCCGGCGAACCGATAGAGCACTCCACTAGCACAAGTAGGATAGTGTTAAATTAATCAAGCAGATTTGAATCACACTCGATAGCGAGGATAGGTAAGCCCAGATAAAACTTGGCTTACCTTACTCACATTAACCGTCAGCTTGCGATAACAATTCCAAGCTTGATAGCACTAAATGAATCTAAGTCGCAGCACTAAAACTTAAGCCACGGCACTAAAACTAAAGTGCAAAAAAACTAAAGCGCAAAAGTGGCGATGGTCTTTTGAATACCCACAACATCCGTGCCACGCTTGAGCTCTTTTACTAAAGGTTCGCTCTGGCCTGAAATCCAAATTTTAAGCTCGGCATCCATATCAAAATGCCCTGTCGTTTCCACTTCAAAATGGGTAATGGATTTATAAGGTATTGAATGGTAAGTAACCTTCTTGCCTGTAAGTCCCTGCTTATCAATTAAGATCAGGCGTTTATTGGTGAAAATAAACAAATCACGGATCACTTTGTAGGCGAGTTTTAATTCTTCTTGAATGCCCATGATAGGCCTTAATTCCTCGGCTAATTCCTGTAAATCAACCTCAGCAGCATTACCGAGTAAACCGTCTAACAATCCCATTTTAATATCCCTTATTATTAATATTATTTTCAATAAGATATCTGCTCATTACCGCATGTGCAATATAGGGCTTTGATGAAAATATGGGAGTGGCGATGGTGAGAGCAACATCAATGAGAAGTAGGCTGTTATAGGCGCGCAGATGCAAGCTGAATAGGTGCTAGGAGCATTGCACTCGGGCAATGCTCCTAATGACAAATGTTAAAGGTGCTTCTGGCCTCGCACTTGACGGTTTTCGCCGACCACCATCATTTCGCATTTAGGGCAGTCGAATACCAACTTGAGCACATCATTGCCGATTTCAAGCACCATAGGATCGGCCTTGATCCCCGGCACTTCCTTCGGACACAGATTGAAGTTAAAGCGTAGGCAATGCTTAGTGATCATCAATGGCACGTCTTCGGTGACGCCATTTTTCTCATAGGTATCTTGGATTTCAATCACGCCATGGCGTTGATAAAAATCCTTAGCCTTTTCGTTGGCAACGTTGCCTAAGTAACTCAAATGCTTGACGGGATAGACTGCATCTTGATTATGCTTCCACGGCAGTGGACGCACATAACCTTGCACACGGGCAGCCTCTAGAGCGGCCACACCATCACGGCGCAGACCATTTAACACTGATGCGGGCAAGAACCAGGCTTGAGCCGTATCGATACTGATGCTTCGGGCAACAAAGTCGGTACTGCCGAGCTTACCCAGTTGAGTGCGGGTATTTTGTAAGGTCTTATCGACATCAGTCGCAGGCGTCTTCTCGACCACTAAATTCACTGTGGCTGTAAGGCCATAGATATCGGTCAATGTCAGTGCGAGTCCGTCTTGGGTGTCGCTCAACCGTAAATCGACGCCGATAATCCGCTTAGAAGATTCTTTCGATAGCAGGGCTTCGAAGGCTTGGTTATGGTTACGATATAAAGTCATGCCAACCTTTAAATCCTTTGGCACCTGCAATATATGCAGTTTTAACCCTTCGGCGCGGTTAACCCGCAGGCCTTGCAGCTTGTCATCGGATTGTTTTGCCATAGCAAAATTCGCGGGGAAAAACGCTAAGCCATCGCCGTTATTAAACTCATGGGTCGAGCTCACTTGGATAAAGTCTTTACCTATGCTGACCACTTTACCGACTTCTTCGCCTATGTATTTGGGCGAGCGAAAATCTTTAATTCCTTGGCTACGTTCGTTAACAAAGTAATCTGTACTGCCACGGTTAAAGGTCTTTTCAGGATCAGGGGTAAAACTATGTTCGCAGCGGCCGTGGGATGAAGCCTTAAACTCAGGGCGACGCGCCATAATCGCATCCAGCTTTTGGCGATAATGCGCGGTGACGTTTTTAACGTAACTTAAATCCTTTAAGCGACCTTCAATCTTAAACGAGCGAATGCCCGCATCGATTAGCGCCTCAAGGTTTTCGGTTTGGTTGTTGTCTTTTAAAGACAATAAGTGTTCATTCTGCGCTAATACATCCCCTTGCCGGGTTTTAAGATTACCCGGCAGGCGGCACATTTGCGAGCATTCACCACGGTTAGCACTGCGGTTACTAAAGGAATGGCTCAAATTACATAAGCCACTGTAAGCCACACACAAAGCACCGTGGATAAAGAATTCGAGCTGCATATTAGTATGCGCGGCGACATCACGGATTTGGCTTAAGCCCAATTCACGGGCAAGCACCACCTGAGAAAAACCAACTTGCTCTAAGAACGCCACTTTTTCTGGGCTGCGGTTATCCATTTGGGTGCTAGCATGCAGGGCAATCGGCGGCAAATTGAGCTGCAATACGCCCATGTCCTGCACAATCAGCGCGTCAGCACCCGCTTCGTACAATTGCCAAATGAGTTTTTCGGCGTCGGCCAGTTCGTTATCCATCAAAATGGTATTGAGGGCGACGAATACCTGAGCATGATATTGATGAGCATAAGTACACAGGCGCGCGATATCTTCAACACTGTTACCCGCCGTTGCCCGCGCACCAAACGCAGGACCACCTATGTATACCGCATCGGCACCATGGCGTATGGCTTCGATACCGTAGTCAGCATTTTTTGCAGGCGCCAATAACTCAAGACGGTTATGGACGTGAGAAACATTCTCGGGAGTGTATATCTCTGGCTGGCTCATGGCTTCACAGACTCAAAATGATCATTAACGAAAAGGACGGGAGTATAACAAAAACTCAAATACAGCTCTATCAGCAAATCATCAACTAATCCGCTTTACTTTTGTCAGCGAGGATAATGGCACAGCTGATCTTTGGCCTCACACTTGCGCCCTCAAGCCGAGCAGAGTATCTTTGCCCCGCATTGACGAATAGGCACTATTTATGACTGATTTTATTTACCAACCACCGACCACTCCTTGGCTCGATATTCTTTATCAAGATAAAGACATTATCGTCATCAACAAACCTTCAGGATTGTTGTCTGTGCCCGGTCGCGACCCCGCCCATTACGACAGTGTCTATGCTCGAGTAAAAGCTGAGCATCCCCATTGCCAAATCGTCCATCGCCTCGATATGGCGACCTCAGGCGTGATAGTTGTCGCCCTTATTCGTAGCGCCGAGCGGGAATTAAAACGTCAGTTCCACGATAGAGAAACCAGCAAGACCTATTATGCAAGGGTCGCAGGCCATGTCAAAAATGACACTGGCAGCGTTGATTATCCACTGATCTGCGACTGGCCAAATCGCCCTAAACAGAAAGTCGATCATCTTGTTGGCAAACCGTCTTTGACTCACTACCAAGTAATGAGCCGCGCCAAACGCTCAACGCTGGTTAAACTGATGCCAATCACAGGCCGCTCACACCAATTACGGGTGCATATGATGGCGCTAGGACATCCGATCTTAGGTGATGGTTTTTATGCCGACTCACTGGCAAAATCCTTAGCGCCTCGACTATTGCTGCATGCAGCAGAGCTCACCATCAAACATCCCTACTCGGGTGTCAGCATGACTTTTAGCGCAGAAGTTCCTTTTTGTGAGCCTTTGGGCGAACAATGATCACTAAAATCAAATAATACGGGCAAAATCGGTAGCAATTCCCCATAAAAAAACGTAACTTTATGACAATTCACTACGTTATAGAGAGTTTATTTATGGATACCGCATTTCAGCGCGATCAACTCGATAATCATATCCTCGAAGCCCTAATGCAGGATGCCCGCACACCCTTTGCCGAACTCGCTAAACGCTTTAGCGTTAGCGCCGGCACGATCCATGTTCGGGTAGAAAAAATGAAGCAAGCGGGGATCATTACAGGTGCGCAAATCACGGTAAACCCTAAAGCCCTAGGCTATGACGTTTGCTGTTTTATCGGTATCAACCTTAAAAGCGCTGGCGATTACCCCGCCGCTATCGCCAAACTCAACGCTCTCGAAGAAGTCGTCGAAGCCTATTACACCACAGGCAACTACAGTATTTTCGTCAAGGTCATGTGCCAATCCATCGATGGTTTACAGCACGTACTCATCAATCGCATTCAATCTATCGATGAAATCCAGTCGACAGAAACCTTAATCAGCCTACAAAACCCAATCGTCAGAGCGGTTAAGCCTTAAACAGGAAAAATAGCAAATACTTGCAAACAACATAACAAACCGCAAAGTGTGATTAACATCTTTTTTACCGCAAAAGTGTTAACCATACGATATATTTGTGTTACAACTTCATTGCTACCGCCAAAGAGCGCAGCAGAAACTATAACAATTCAGCTACAAGCACATTTAGTAAAGTGCTGAAAGCATTAATTGACAAGGAAGAAGTTGTGAAGACAAAACTATCGATCGCTATCTCCGCTGCACTACTCTCAAGCGCAGCTATTGCTGACACTGCAACCAAGTACAACACGACTAACCAAGCGACAGATCAGTACGCTGGCATCAGTGCTACAAAAAATGGAAGTAATGAGCAAAAACAAGCTGTTGCCTGGATGATAAAACTTAAAGCTCCTTCTGTTGCTCAACAAAGCCAATTAAAGGGTTTTAATCGACAATCGGTCATGAGCAATATCGAAAGTTCACAATCAAAAGTTAAAAATGCTATTCAGAACATGGATGCTGATATTAAGATTGTCGCAACCACCTCAAAATTAGTTAATTCCATTGTCGTTCAAGGTGATCATAAAAAACTCGCTGCTTTACTGAAAAATGCTGAAGTTGCCGACATTTTACCTATATACGACTATAAACTCGATGTTGCAGCAAGTGCGGAGTACATCAAAGCAAAAGCTATTATCGAAGCTGGTGTAGCCTCTGGTAAAGGTCAGCGTGTTGCTGTACTTGACACTGGCGTCGATTACACTCACAAAGCTCTAGGTGGTTCAGGCTTAGTTGCTGACTATAAAGCAGCTGTTGCTGCCAAAAGTGAAACACCAAACTGGCCTCAGGGCAAAGTAATTGGTGGTTGGGACTTCGTTAACAACGATCCAAATCCAATTGATGTCACAACGAACCACGGAACCCATGTGAGTCATTCAGTAGTTGGCACGGCGCCTGATGTAGAACTACTCGTGTACTCAGTATGTAACTCAGGCTGTTCGGGTATCGCCCAGTTAAATGCATTAGAAGCATCAATGGATCCTAATGATGATGGTGATATCACTGACCGTGTTGACACTGTTAACATGTCATTAGGCGGTGACTTTGGTGATACCGATGGTGGCGCAGTTCAAGTCTTAATTGATGAAATGGTAAAACTTGGGGTAAACTTGGTTATCTCTGCAGGTAATGATGGCTCAACACCTTTCGTGGTTGGCGGCCCAAGTACCACTAATAGCGCTTTATCAGTAGGCGCTATGACACACCCAACAACTAAAGCTGGCAAAATTGATGCAATGCTAGTTGGAGAGTCAATTACTGCTATTGGTGCAGGGTTTAATAAATCAAATACATACAGCTTCACGAATGCAACTGCCCCCATAATTTACCCTGCAACTAACAAAAATGGTTGTGTTGCTTACACTGAAGACTTAACTGGTAAAACGGTACTGATTGATCGTGGAGTTTGTGGCTTCGCTGTTAAAGTTCTAAATGCGCAGTTAAAAGGTGCTTCATTTGTCATAGTGGCAAACAACGCGGCCAACACAGCTCCAATTGTTATGGGAGGTGAGGACAACAGCATAACAATTCCATCTGTGATGATTTCAAAGGAAGATGGTGATGCAATTAAAACGGCGCTCGCGGCAGGTAACGTAGCGTTCAGCGTGTCATCTACTGAAGTCACGACGGCAGGAGCAATTGCAACCTTTACTTCACGTGGTCCTTCAATTGCAGGCACTTTAAAGCCGGAGATTACCGCTCCTGGTACTGACATATTAACTGCTCACCCAGGTTTAGGAGAAGGATTAACTCCAATAAGCGGTACCTCATTCTCAAGTCCAATCACAGCTGGTGCAATTAGTATCATTCGTGAGGCATTACCACATCGCAACGCGTTTGAAATTAAAGCCACAATTATGAACGCGGCAAACTTAGACGTAACGCTAGAGCCAAAAGAAATAAACCCAGACACTGAGTTGGCACCAATCAGTTATATTGGTTCTGGATTGGTCAATGTAGAAAAAGCCATTAACCTTCCTGTTGCTGCCTGGAATAAAGAGACTAAACAAGCCGCTTTAGCATTTGGCTTATTGGCTCTCAATAAAACAACTTCAATTACTAAAACGGTTTCTGTTAAGAACTTCTCGACAGCAGAAAAAACCTACACACTAAAAGTCGACCAACGTTTCCAGAATGACTTAGATTCTGGAGCACTAAGTTTTGCAGTACCTGCAAGCGTAACGATTCCAGCAGGACAAACTGTCGACTTTGACGTTACAGCCACAATAGATCCAACAAAACTGCCAGAATGGACTCTTACATCATCCTATGAGCTTGATGGGACTGCTGCAGATGCTTCTACTGCATTAACATTGTCAGAATACGATGGTGCGATCCAATTTATGGATGGCGAAGAAAAAGCACTACATTTGGTTTATCATATTCTGCCAAAAGCAGCGGCTGCAATTTCAGTTGCAACAGAAACCACTGCCGATGGCATAGTGCGCACACTCACCAACGTAGGCGCAACTTCAATTACAGATCCATTTACGGCTCCACTTATTGCAACTAGCCCTGTTGATAATACAAAACGTCATGACTTGCTCAATGCATCGAGTGAACTGTTATTAAGCAGCTCATGTGATGCGGGTATTGCGATATATAACACGCTACAAATGCGCGATCCTATTATCCATCCTCTAGCGGGTAACTATTCAGTCGATTATGATCTTAACAATGATGGAGTTTGGGATTACACAGCAGCAACGGCGAACTTAAACTGGTTCAATGAAGCATATCCAAGATCTATCTATGGTTTAGTTTCTAAATATGGTACTTCGTCTGGAACATTAGAACCTGTATTCCACGTGACTGGTAATGACTTCCTAACGAGTAAAGCCTGTTTTGAAGATTTAGGCTTAACTCAAGCGGATTTAGGTAAGACTATAAAGGTTCGCTTCCGCGTTGAGGATAGTGACTGGGCTCCAATTCCATCGGGTGATGAAGACAGCGTGGTGGCAACACTGATGCTTGATGGTTCAGGAACTTCTGCAATGCTAGTTGATACAGAAGGCAATGAAGTTACTGAACTAAAACCAGGAGAAAGTGCAACTTTAGAAACTCAAGTTGGCGATAATGCGATAGGCTTTATGTTCCTGTCTGATTCTGGTTCTATGTCCGTTGTTGCTAATACCTCTGACGAAGGTAACTCTGCTCCAACAGTAGCCGACGTGATGCTTTCAGTAGATAAAGGTGCTGCAGCAGGAACTGTGTTAGGCAAATTAACAGCAACAGATCCAGACATGATCACAAGTCCATTCTCCGAGTTTGTCACACTGAACTCTAATAGCAGCATGGTCGTTGTCGATAAAGATGGAACAGTGCATTTAAGTACTGATGCTGTAATTAACCAACAGAGCACAACAATGGAAGTTGAAGTTATTGCACTAGATACTATGGGTAATGCTTCAGCGCCAGCAAAAGTCACTGTCATGATTAATAATACCAAACCAACCGTTGCACCTACGGGCATGGCAAGTACTGAAGGGTTTGTTGTCACAGCTAAGGCCAATGCTAAAGATGCAGATAAAGACACCCTAACCTATAACTGGGTACAAACAAGTGGTATTAAAGTCACATTTACTAATGGTGGAGACAGCATAAACTTCTCAGCTCCTAGCGGTGACCATGTTCTTACTTTCTCTGTTACAGCCTCTGATGGCAAACTTGAAAGTGATCCAGGTACAGCAACCATCACAGTTAGTGCTAAGAAAACAGAATCTTCAGGTGGCGGTGCTCTAGGTTGGCTAACCGCCTTATTGTTACCACTGGCGGCAATGCGTCGTCGTATGAAGTAACGAGAAGTTAGACAGTAAAAAGGGAGCCTTAATGGCTAATGCCGTTCACTTAAGAGTGGACGGCATTTTCTTTGGTCTAACTGGAAACTTGTTTTTGCTCATTTTAAGGACTCTTGGATAAGCCCTTTCCCGTTTACCATCCAACTTAAATTGCCGTGCATTGCGTTCTATATCCAATACGTCTCTCGGGACATTCCTCGGTGCTTGTGATGACAGTTGTGTCAACTTGAAGATGATATAACTCGTCGCATCCCGAAAACTCAGTTGATTGGGGTGGACCGATGGCAAGCTTTTAGCCATCAGTAACATCTTATATCGGATGAGATTGTAGGCCAGTAGCACGCCCCAAAGCTCTTGAGTCACCAACTCCGGCAGTTGGCTGCGGAGCGTAAAACGGCTCTCCAACAGATGTTGTTTCATCTCTCTGTAGCCCTGTTCTATTTCCCATCGATGGGCATATAAGTCGACGATGTCTTTGTAGTGGTCAACTAAATTTGTCATGTTTTCCCAGCGTTCGAACCACCTCATATTGAGTGCCTTTCTTTAATGGCAACAACCAGTGGCTATCAGGTTGCGCTTGCTGCCAAGCGTGCAGAAGGCCGAGCGAGTAAAATCCTCGGTCAAATAGGGTTAGGCTGTGATTGGGAATGCTAGGAATGAGCTGAAATGCTAAGTTCATTTCATTTTCGACAACCGAATCAAAGGCGCTGTTGACCAACAAATGGCGGCTTAACTCCATCAAGCAAACCATGCGAATTTGCGGATAAGCCGCTTCGCCTGAAGCGCTTGCGGTACGCGCAAAGGCGGCTTGATTTTGGACACTATCGGGCGTCCGCCACACTGCACCGTCAACACCATACAAGTTAAGACCGCATCAATGAGGGTGTTCAGCTCTCGCGTGCCAGGTATTAGCGCTGCGACTAAACACTTCTCGAATAACCTCACTGCCCAATCGTTTACGCGCCTAAGTCTCGGCGCTGCGCGCAACATAATCAATCTCTTGCGGCAAAACAATGTCGAGTTTGTTGATGAGTGACCGAACAGACTCCCCTCGGAACAAAGCCATTCCGATAACGGCCCAAATCATCGCATCCATCGGTAATTTACGTCGTCTTAACGTCGCAACGCCCTGAGAGTCCAAACAAGATTGAATTAACTTAGGTTCTAACACATCAGCTAAGCAGGTGAATTCGGTTAGGCGGGTAATATGAGTGCGGGCGAGTACTTCTGAGAGTTGCATAAAAAAATCCGATGACATGAGGTCATCGGATTTTGAGCTTTCAGCGAGATCGTCAAGCGATCTGTCTTAACTGATCGGCATTACGCCTTAGCGGTTTTTTATCTCAGTGATAACGCTTACATATTGATCTTAGGATCTAACGCGCCAGACTGGTACGCTTTATACATTGCTTGTAAAGACAATGGCTTAATCTTAGATGCTTGACCTGCACAGCCGAAAGCTTCATAGCGAACCGTACAGATATCGGCCATGGCTTCCATTGATGCTTTCAGGAATTTACGTGGATCAAATTCACTTGGGTGTTCAGCTAAGAATTTACGAACGGCACCCGTTGATGCTAAACGTAAGTCGGTATCAATGTTGACTTTACGTACACCGTGTTTGATACCTTCTACGATTTCTTCTAATGGTACACCGTAGGTTTCTGGGATCTGACCACCATATTGGTTGATGATCTTTAGCCACTCTTGTGGCACAGAAGATGAACCGTGCATCACTAAGTGAGTATTAGGAATACGCGCATGAATTTCTTTGATGCGGTCGATACGCAGTACATCGCCCGTCGGTTTACGACTGAACTTATATGCACCATGGCTAGTACCGATAGCAATCGCGAGTGCATCAACATGGGTATCGGCAACGAAACGCGCCGCTTCTTCAGGGCTAGTCAGCATTTGATCGTGACTTAAAATACCTGATGCACCAACACCATCTTCTTCGCCAGCTTGGCCAGTTTCTAAGCTGCCTAAACAGCCGATTTCACCTTCAACTGACACACCACACGCATGGGCAAATGCCACTGTACGACGGGTAACATCAACGTTGTACTCGTACGATGCAGGCGTTTTTCCGTCAGCCATCAAAGAGCCGTCCATCATGACTGATGACATGCCTAATTGGATAGAACGCTGACAAATATCAGGATCGGTACCGTGGTCTTGGTGAATACACACAGGGATATCTGGGTACTGCTCAAGAGCCGCTGCCATCAAATATTTTAAGAACTGTGGGCGAGCGTATTTACGCGCGCCAGCAGAAGCTTGCACTATCACAGGGCTGTCTGTTGCTTCAGCAGCCTGCATGATGGCACGCATCTGCTCTAAGTTGTTAACGTTAAACGCAGGCACACCGTATCCATGTTCTGCTGCGTGATCAAGTAGTTGTCGTAGGGAAATTAACGCCATTTTTAACTCCAATAATAGGGTGATATCTATCACCGAGGTCGCTATCGTTTGGATGGATTTTTATACCCGCATTCAACTCTGTACCTTAATTAAACAACTTAAATTAAGTACCTTAGATGAATACGGGCGGTTTTTTTATAATTTTTTACTTTTTATCAAAGCTTTGATGTTATCAGAGCTTATCGCAGCGTCTTATGCGCCGCGTTTTTAAAACTTAATGATTAAGCGCCGCGCTTTTCTAACATAGCCACAGCCGGTAATTCTTTACCTTCGAGGAACTCGAGGAAAGCACCGCCGCCAGTCGAAATGTAAGACACTTTATCGGCAATACCGTACTTATCAACCGCAGCCAAAGTGTCACCACCGCCTGCGATAGAGAACGCTTTTGAATCAGCAATCGCTTGGGCGATACGCTTAGTGCCTTCACCGAATTGGTCGAATTCGAACACGCCCACAGGGCCGTTCCACACGATAGTACCAGCAGATTCGATGATTTTAGCCAGTGCTTCAGCGCTATCTGGACCAATATCGAAAATCATTTCGCCATCAGCGACTTCGCTAACCGATTTTAACGTCGCAGTCGCAGTTGGGCTAAACTCACCTGCAACGACTACATCGGTCGGCACAGGAATATCGGCGCCACGGCTCTTAGCATTAGCCACTAAACGCTTAGCTTCGTCGATCAAATCCGCTTCATACAACGATTTACCGACATTGTAGCCCGCCGCCGCAATGAAAGTATTGGCAATACCGCCGCCAACCACTAACTGATCAACGATACCCGAAAGACTTTCTAGCACGGTCAGCTTAGTCGACACTTTAGAGCCACCGACAATCGCCACCATAGGACGCGCAGGATTATCTAATGCCTTGCCTAAGGCATCTAATTCTTGTGCCAGTAATGGACCGGCACAAGCGATTGGGGCAAACATGCCCACGCCATGAGTCGATGCTTGGGCACGATGTGCAGTACCGAAGGCGTCCATCACATAGACATCACACAGCGCCGCCATTTTTTTCGATAAGGCTTCGTTGTTCTTACCTTCACCCACGTTGAAACGCACGTTTTCGAACACAACCACTTCACCCACGGCAACGTCGACGCCGTCTAAATAGTCGGTCGCTAAACGCACAGGACAAGACAGGGCCTTTGCCAAATAATCGACCACAGGTTGCATAGAATATTCAGCATTGTATTCGCCTTCGCTCGGACGACCTAAATGCGACATCACCATCACAGCCGCACCTTTTTCAAGGGCCAACTCGATAGTTGGTAGAGAGGCGCGCAGACGTGCATCACTGGTGACGACGCCATTGCTGACAGGGACATTGAGATCTTCACGGATAAGCACGCGCTTACCTTGTAGATCCAGATCTGACATATTGATAATTGCCATGGTAACGCTTCCTTTTATAATCAAAAAACAAACTGTTTCACACATAGCCGGTATGAATTGACTGCCGCTCGGCGCTCGACATCCCGTCGAATGGGCATAAATTCAGTGACCCACAAGTGAATAATCTACTTTTATCAGCCTCGCTTGGCCGCGATCATCGCCAAACTCGTATCTAACATACGATTGGCAAAACCCCACTCGTTATCGCACCACAGGAGTAACTTAACCAACTGACCGGCGCTCACGCGGGTCTGGGTACCGTCAACAATACTGGAGCGCGGATCATGGTTGAAATCACATGAGACTAAGGGCTCATCAGTATAGCCTAAGATGCCGTTAAATCGCCCATTGGCGGCTGATTCCAGCACCTGATTGACTGTGGCAATATCGACGGTTTTTTCTAAGGTCACGGACAAATCGATGGCGGTCACGTTGATGGTGGGCACGCGCACCGAAATCGCTTCAAACTTATTTTTCATGTGCGGCAAGATCCGCTCAATACCGCGGGCAAGCTTAGTGTCGACAGGAATAATCGATTGACCAGCAGCGCGGGTTCGACGCAAATCATCATGGTAAGCATCAATCACTTGCTGATCGTTCATCGCCGAATGGATAGTGGTAATGGCACCGCTTTTAACGCCAAAGTGGCGATCGAGCACATCGATCACAGGCACGATACAGTTAGTGGTGCAAGAAGCGTTGGAAACGACTGTGTGTTCGGCGCGGAGTAAATCGTGATTCACACCATAGACAATCGTGCCATCGACATCCGCTGAGGATGGATGGCTTATCAGCACTTGTTTAGCGCCAGCATGAATATGGGCTTCGCAGCTTTGACGATCAACTAATACGCCTGTGGCTTCATAGACAATATCTATGTCCATCTCGTGCCAAGGGAGTTTTGCCGGATCGGGCTCGTGGAGAATTTTTATCGCATCGTCGCCAATCAGCATATGATCATCAACAAGCTTCACTTTATGCGCAAACCGACCGTGGGTTGTGTCGTACTGGGTCAGATGAATAATGGCTTCAGGTTTAGCTAATTCATTAATCGCGACAATCTGCATTTGCTGCCGTTTTCCAGACTCATATAAAGCTCGGAGAATAGAGCGGCCGATACGGCCATAACCATTGATAGCGACTCGGATCATTGAGGTCTCAATTTCCTCTTAATACAAAAACGGCCTGCAAACGATTGCAGGCCGCATTATACAGATTAACACTTAAAAAGTTTAACCTTTTGTATTGAATCTAATCCCTTGAGCCATTAGCCCAATGATTTTGCAGCATTCAGCACATTTTCAACGGTGAAACCGAAGTGATTCAATAGCACGTTACCCGGTGCAGACTCACCAAATGTGGTCATGCCTACAACTGTACCTTCAAACCCGACGTACTTGTACCAGAAATCGGTATGCGCCGCTTCAATAGCCACACGTTTAGTCACAGCACGTGGTAATACAGATTCTTTATAAGCAGCATCTTGCTTATCGAACTCAGTTGTCGATGGCATAGAGACCACGCGAACGTGTTTACCTTGCTCAGTCAGTGCAGCGGCTGCATCCATTGCCAATTGTACTTCGCTACCAGTTGCGATCAGGATCAGCTCTGGTGTACCCGCACAGTCTTGCAGTACATAAGCACCTTTAGCCACATTAGCTAATTGCTCAGCGGTACGCGCTTGCGCTTTCAGGTTTTGACGGCTGAAGATCAGTGACGTAGGTGCATTACGGCGCTCAATCGCAGCTTTCCAAGAAACTGCCGTTTCTGCCGCATCACATGGACGCCATACGGCCATATTTGGCGTCATACGCAGGTTAGCTAATTGCTCAACTGGCTGATGCGTTGGGCCATCTTCACCTTGACCGATAGAGTCATGGGTATAAACGAAGATGTTTTGAATGCCCATCAGCGCCGACATACGAACTGCGTTACGAGCATATTCCATGAACATCATGAACGTTGCGCCATAATTGATGAAACCACCATGCAGCGAAGCACCGTTCATAATGCCACTCATGCCGAATTCACGCACGCCGTAGTAAATGTAGTTACCGGCTGGATCGTCTTGAATACCTTTAGAGCCAGACCACAGTGTCAGGTTAGAACCCGCTAAGTCAGCAGAGCCGCCTAACAGTTCAGGTAACATGGCACCGAAAGCACCGATGGCATTTTGTGAAGCTTTACGGCTCGCAATACCTTCGGCTTTGTCCTGTGATGCTTGCACGAATGCCTGCGCTTTTTCTTCGAAATCAGCAGGTAATTCACCTTTCAGTACGCGGCGCTCGTATTCAGCAGCCAGTTCTGGGTAAGCTGCGCTATAAGCCGCAAACTTCTCGTTCCATGCCGCTTCACGGGCCGCACCGGCTTCTTTGGCATCCCAACCCGCATAAACGTCAGCAGGGATTTCAAATGGTGCGTATGGCCAGCCAAGGAATTCGCGGGCTGCTGCAATTTCCGCATCGCCTAATGGCGCGCCGTGGCAATCGTGGCTGCCAGATTTGTTGGGTGAACCAAAACCGATAATGGTTTTGCAGCAAATCATGGTTGGTTTATCAGTAACTGCTTTCGCCGCTTCGATAGCAGCACGGATTGCCGCACTATCGTGACCGTCAACACCGGCAATCACATGCCAGCCGTAAGCTTCAAAACGCTTTGGCGTATCATCGGTAAACCAGCCTTCAACATGGCCATCGATAGAAATACCGTTGTCATCCCAAAATGCGACCAGTTTGCCTAGACCTAAAGTACCGGCTAATGAACAGGCTTCGTGGGAAATACCTTCCATCAAACAGCCGTCGCCGACGAAGCAGTAAGTGTAGTGATCAACGATATCGTGACCATCACGGTTAAACTGTGCCGCTAAGGTTTTTTCAGCAATCGCCATACCGACAGCATTGCTGATGCCCGCGCCGAGTGGACCCGTTGTGGTTTCAACACCAGGGGTGTAACCGTATTCTGGGTGACCCGGGGTTTTTGAATGCAATTGACGGAACTGTTTTAGCTCTTCAATTGGTAATTCATAACCAGTCAGGTGAAGTAAAGAGTAAATCAGCATTGAACCGTGACCGTTAGAGAGGATAAAACGATCTCTATCTACCCATTTCGGATTGTTCGGGTTGTGCTTAAGGAAATCATTCCACAGCACTTCAGCAATATCTGCCATACCCATTGGGGCGCCGGGATGGCCTGAATTTGCTTTTTGAACTGCATCCATACTTAACGCACGGATTGCGTTTGCGAGTACTTTACGGGAAGACATGCTCTCTCCTGCTTGTTTGTGGGGTCTAGCGGGCAATTTGGATGCATATTTTCCCCTACATGCCAGTGTGACGCAAACTAAAATTGCCATTCACTCAGCAAAAGATGGCCGAATATGTACCCAAACAACCTGAAGATGCAGGATTCAGGTAGCTTGAGTATATAAGTCGCAGAAATAAGCTAGTCACTTTGCTAGCGTTTACTTGAGAGGGCATAGCAAGGATCACTTGTAATGGAGAAATAAATTTCTCAAAAACATAGTAAACTTAATGCTATGAAATATAAGTAAAATAATCTATTTATGACGGAGCGTAGTCGTTTTCAGGTCACAATCTGAGAGGATTTTTTATTATCGGGGGTGATCGGCAATCGGATTTAAACTAAAATAGCCGTCTAGATGTAGATGCTTCTACACGTTTGAATGCTAACGACGAGATTTTCCTACTATGGCAAAGCACTTGTTTACTTCTGAGTCGGTCTCAGAAGGTCATCCCGATAAGATTGCAGATCAGATTTCTGATGCTGTGCTAGATGCAATTCTGGCTCAAGATCCAAAAGCACGCGTAGCGTGTGAAACTTATGTCAAAACCGGCATGGTATTAGTGGGTGGTGAAGTCACTACCTCTGCCTGGGTTGATATTGAAGAAATCACCCGTAAAACGGTGCGTGAAATTGGTTATACCCATTCAGATATGGGGTTTGATGCAGACTCGTGCGCAGTATTAAACGCCATTGGTAAGCAATCACCCGACATCAATCAAGGTGTAGACCGCGCAGACCCTGCAGAGCAAGGTGCTGGCGATCAAGGGTTAATGTTTGGCTATGCCAACAACGAAACCGACATTCTGATGCCTGCACCTATCACCTATGCTCACGCATTAGTGAAACGTCAGTCTGAAGTGCGTAAAAATGGCACGCTACCTTGGTTACGCCCAGATGCGAAAAGCCAAGTCACTTTTGCCTATGATGATGGCAAAATTGTCGGTATCGATGCAGTTGTGTTATCGACTCAGCACAGAGATGACGTTTCACAAGCCGACTTAATTGAAGGCGTGATGGAAACCATCATCAAGCCAGTATTACCGGCTCAATGGCTAAACAAAGACACTAAGTTCTTTATCAACCCAACTGGCCGTTTTGTTATCGGTGGTCCAGTAGGCGATTGCGGCTTAACGGGTCGTAAGATCATCGTTGACACTTACGGCGGCATGGCCCGTCATGGTGGTGGCGCATTCTCTGGTAAAGATCCATCAAAAGTGGACCGTAGCGCAGCATACGCTGCCCGTTATGTGGCAAAAAACATAGTTGCAGCAGGTCTTGCTGATCGCTGTGAAATCCAAGTGTCTTACGCTATTGGTGTGGCAGAGCCGACCTCTATCAGCATCGAGACCTTCGGTACCGGTAAAGTATCTGAAGAAGTGCTGATCAAGTTAGTACGTCAACACTTTGAACTGCGCCCGTACGGTTTAACGGCCATGCTAGATTTAGCACGTCCAATTTATCAAGCGACCGCCGCTTATGGCCACTTTGGTCGCAGCGAATTCCCATGGGAAGCGACTGATAAAGCCGAAATATTGCGCGCTGACGCGGGTCTATAGTCTTAATTCATTTCAATTTTTACACTTAAGACCCATAAAAAACCGCTACCCAGCGGTTTTTTTATGTCTGACATTTAGTTAGATTAATAGTGCTAAGACAAATATGGCAAGATAAAAAGCAGCATATACACAGACCATTAGAGTGCACTGACCCCATGACCGATAACGCCATCTTATTACAGCAACTTCAATCTTGTGCATGGGCAGCCAACGTAGGTCAGCCAGAGGAAACAGCAAAGACATACGGCACATTAGAGGAGATCGCCGCTTTTCTTGAATCCGATCCTGAAGCCTTTTTTGAAACACCTTACGAAATCCAATATGAAAGCCTGTGTGTAACTGATCATGACTTGGCAAATTCGTTAAAAACAAAGGCAGTAGTAAATGATGTGCATGCTTGGATTTCTGACAGCGAAATCGATGAAATTTCTAAGTCAGCTTACCTCGCCACTTGGAAAATTATTCCCGTTGCAGAAATATGCGCGCTGACATCCGATGACGCTAATACGCTCGCAACACTGCTCCTAGCTGACGTTAAACTTTCAGCCTTTACGAGTGAACGCCTATCTTGGTATCTCTGTGGAAGAATCCCCTTTGGTTATATTGGTACTTATCCAAACGGACAATGGCTGATTCTTTAGGCTTATACGCTAGTGTAAAAGCGAGAAATAGGGTGTCCCGTTTCATTTTTTGATGACTCTCATTCTAAGCCATTTTAGCCAGAGCAAATTGTAGGCAAACTGAAAGTGCATTATGTTGTTTTATACTGGGTGGCTGTTTATATGTTTATTAATCCATAGAAATTTTAATGAGAAACTTACGAGTTAGAGCAAAGGGTCTATCACGTTTATGCATACAAATTCAGGAAGACTGGGCGTGGTTATGAGCTTGTAGAGGTTGAGAGCGATCTTACTCATGCACAAGTCAGAGGGTATGAACAAGCGGATATTGAACATTACAAAATGTTAGATACTTCTCAGCATGGAGTCTACACAGAAGACGGTAAATTTAATGCTGGAGCAGGCAACCGTGCTCGCTCTTACGACCCTAGCAGATTGAATGATCCTAATGATGAGAGGGCCAAAGCGTTTGATGAAAACTATAGAAATAGAATGTCAACACATTCATCTTCGAAGAAAAAATGCTAACTTCGTGGGGGCGTATGAAAAAGATTGATGTAGGTACTTGTTTTTACATTCCGCTTGAAAGCGGTGAATTTGGCTTCGGATACATTGTTTATGATGATCGGTTTCTCATCGTGAATATATTTGATTTTAAATCAAACAGTTGTAAGAAAGTTATCTCTGCTTTTGATAGGCCACTTTTGATTGAAGGGTGGCTAATTGATGTGGTTGTTTTCGCTAAAATAAAAAATGCAATGCACCCAAAGTGGGAGTTACTACGTAAAGTTATATATGACAACCCTAAGTTCCCTGTAAACCCTATAGTAATATATGGGCTGCCAAGCAGGCTCAAATGCCTAAATTATGTAACTGGCGACACGTTTGACGCTACGGATAATGATATAAATATTTATCCTAGATTTATCACGAGGCATAGTGATTATTACTCTGCTTTCGTGAGGTTAAAGTATTCTGGTGTTCAGTTTGATAATCTGCGGTTTGATGAAAAGCTTGATTGCTATATACCAGTTCTCAATGGTCTGTAATTTTTTGCCATGGCAAGCCTGTGTGAGTGGATATCAGCAAATGCTAAACTCCTAACAATTAAAGTTACAGCTCCCCCTGCACTACTTTCCAACACATTTCTGTCCCATATTAAGTTTACTGATATTTTCTATATGATTTAAAAGAAAAAAATCCACTTTAAGGAAGAAAATTAAGTGAACTTTGAAGTTATTCATGAAGAAAATAACGCGATTGTGGATGCGCTGGTAGACGGCGTTCGTCAATATAATGCAGTGCTCTTAGGACCAGAGAAATCAGTACCTTTGTAGTGGTCAAGTAAAATTGGCCACGGTTTTAGAGTCATTCCAATATAAACGTTCTGACTCATTTGGCGTTAACCCACCATTATATTGATGGGGTCTGGTCTCACTGTAATATCCAGTGATGTAATTTGTGATCTCTTTATCTGCTTCTGTAAAATTCCCATAACCATTGGCGGGTATCCACTCAGATTTCAAACTTCTAAAGAAACGCTCCATTGGTGCGTTATCCCAACAATTCCCGCGRCGACTCATACTTTGCTCAATCTGAAGACGCCATATTAATTGTCTGAATTTCAAGCTCGTGTAATGYGAACCTTGATCGCTGTGATATATCACATTCTCAGGCTTACCCCTTAACTCAAATGCCATTTTCAAAGCTTTACAGGTCAGCTCACTATCTGGTGATAATGACAAAGCCCATCCAACAGGTTTGCGGGAAAATAAGTCAAGAACAACGGCTAGATAGGCCCAACGATTACCGACCCAAACATATGTCACGTCGCCACACCACACTTGATCTGGTTGAGTTACTGCAAACTGTCGATTAAGCGTATTGGGGATTGCAACATGCTCTTGTGTCGCTTTCCGATAAGAATGCTTAGGCTGCTGACAGCTTAATAACCCAAGCTTTTTCATTAGATTACGGGCTCGATAACGACTGAGACCAATCCCTTTATTAGTCACTAATTGAGCTATCGTTCGAGCACCGGCAGAGCCATGACTAATACGATGTGCGGCCTTCACTTCACTGCATAAAATAGTAAAGTCTGCATCAATATGTTCTTTTCTTTTTAGCCAATACTTATAGCTACTTCGATGCACTTTGAATGCATTACAAATTGTGAGAATAGAGTGGCTCTGCTTGAGTGCGCTGATTAGCATAAATTGTTCATCGAGTCTGACATCAAGAGAGCGGTAGCCTTTTTTAGGATAAGATTGTGCTCCTCAAGACGAGCTATTTGCTTCTTCAGCTCACGGATTTCAATTTGTTCAGGGGTAATCGGAGATGCTTTTGGTGTGCCACCCTGGCGTTCTAGTTTTAACTGTCTCACCCATTTATCCACTTTAACTGTCATTGCACGTGATGAAGCTGGCAAGTTGATAGGTGGTGTGGGTGGCCGAACTATCTATAAAAACTTCTTAATCAATGTCGTCTGGGTTGATGACCAAACCAGAGGCACTGGGCTTGGGCATAAACTGATGGCACTTGCCGAAGCTGAGGCGAAACAGCGGGGGTGCTTGGTAGCTCAAGTGGATACCTTATCGATTCAAGCACCTGTGTTTTATGAAAAACAAGGGTTTGAGATCATAGGCACTGTCACCACTGACCCTCAGCGCATCTTTCTGATGAAGAAGTATTGATCAAAAAAGCGATTGAGAAACGGACTGAATTAACACACTCAGCAATGATCGAAATGGGCGTTTTGCATGCAAAGTAGACCGATCTGCTCTTGGGATAAAATAGCGCATTCTAACGCGCTCTTGGAGTTTACACGGCTAAGTTCCTTATCGGTCAGTCGCGTTATCGTCGCCGAATAGGCATTGGTTCGGCCACAATCGAGCCAAATATCCCCTACTTCTACCCAATAATGCTGCGCTTGCTTTGAATCGGAAACAAACTCGACTTCAAATCCCCTCGCCTCACACCCATGGTGAGCGCACTCAGATAAGACCAATCTCAAGTTGTCCCAAGCCGATAAATTGACCTTGGCATAAGTCGCTAATAATGACTCAACAAATTGCACATGCATGTATTTATCTCCGTTATTGATATCAGTAGAGATTTAACCCTTAATTCTTATCGTCGAACAACTAAGCTTGGGTCTTTGCCGCCATTAAATAATAATCCCTTGCCGAAACGGTGAAAAAATCCACAACCTGCATGTGCGCTTTACCCGAGTGAGCGGCAAAGGAACGTTCATTATCTTCGGCAATAAAGGTCAACATATAGCTAAAATGCGGAGCAACTTGGCGACGAATTTCACAGACTAATGCCTCGAAAATCCCTTGCCCACGATAGGCTTGCTGCACCCAAATCGGCCCGTATTGGCAGGAATTGGCCTTAGTTAGTTTAGGTCCATCCCAATCGAGTTGCCCCAAACGATTCAACAAATTGCGGTAAATAGGCCAATGTTCGAAAAATCCCCAACGGCCTGCAATCACATAACCGACGATCTGCTGCTCAACCTGCACCACTACAATCCAATGGTGCAGCACTAATTCGCTCAGTTCACTGTGGGAAAAAGCTTGCCCTTGCAATCCCATATTGGCGGAGGCTAATTCGTCATTAAGATGTTTTTTCTCTAGCATCGCTAATAAATCAACATCTTGAGGTAAGGCTAATCTAATTTTCACAGTGTTCTCACGGCATCATCTTGGCTTTAGGCCCAATTTAAGGCCGTCAGTATACTCGGTTGGATTAATAGGCACAGCTAGAACAAGGTATTATTTAGTGCCTTGATTTGCTAAATCCCCTTTTATTTCCCAAACTTAATGAATATTTAGCCCTAGTTAGGCGTTTGTATGTTGCCCGAAACCATTAATCCCAACTTGAGTTTACTTGATAGCGACAATCAACAAGTGAATCTCACTCGCTGGATGCACCAATGTGAGCTCATCAAAAGCTATTACAACGCTAACACGGTTTTTATATTCCAAAAGACCAGCGCAGGATTTGAGATCATTGTCAGCGCAATCACTGAAACACCACAATTTACCGCGGGCACTTTATATCCACCAGCACTCGAACTCTTCAAACAGATACAAAACAGCCAACCTGATGGTTTATATCAAAACCTCGGCAGCTTTATGTTAGAGGATTTACCAAGGGATTTTGATGGCATTCAGCACATTCTCTCGCGCCCTATCGCTTGGCCGGATGGTAGCCAATTTGGTGCCCTGTGTGTACTCAACCCGCATATAACAGAGCCACTAGTCAATGCCGCTATGCTCGAACCATTTCAGATTTTACTACAACAGGAATTATCCCTTCTGTGTCAGAACCATAGAATTGAATCCCTTTCGATGCGCGATCAAGAAACGGGCATGCTCAACCATTACGGCTTCTTGATGATGGCACCAAGGCAGCTCAATTTAGGCCGCCGCTTTGGCGCCCATGCAGGTATCATCTTCTTTGAATTACTGAGCACGGATAACACTCCAATACCACTCGAAAATAATCACCACAGACTGTTAGGCAAGTTAATCCAAGATACGATAAGAACCGCTGACGTTGCCGCCCATTACAACAGCACTCAATTTGTGGTACTTGCTTTTGTGGATGGTGAACGGGATGTTCTACATATTATGAAGCGAGTAGAAAAGCAGCTAGAACAACAAAACCATCAGCTAAAACTCGATGTGAGCTACAGTTTTTTTACCCCAGAATCCAGCGCCAAACTTGCACCTATGATGGAACTCGCGCGGGGCAAACTCGATTCAATGCGCCCACCTGTATCCCAAGCCGCAGACACGCCAGTAGAACCCGCCATTGACTCAAGCTTGTACGATAATCCCGCCGCAGATTCGGCAGAGCTTTGATTTAATGAAATTTAGACTTAATTAGACAGTACAAAATTACTTGGAATGCTCATCTTGGCGCTTCGCCCATTGGATAAACAGCACCACAGGATAGGGCGACATTAAGACCAACCCTAAACCAATCAGACTTGAGATCAATAACATGCCGCTTATCTCTAGACTCCATTGCGTCAACATATAAAACCCAAGTCCACAAACTAGCATCAATACACCTAACCAATGTAAAAACTTCAACAAATTCAGAGTACTTTTAAATGAGCCTGTCATATAAACCCCTTTAGATCTTACGAAAAACTTGTCACACTATGGCCATAATCATGGAAAAAGGAACCGCAACGATGTTAAAACAAACATTCATTTTAGGTGCATTACTCTTAGGCATCACCGCCTGCCAAAGTGCCGATATAGCACCAAATGATACTATTCCATTAGAAGGCCGCTGGCACATTGAAATGGTTCAAGGCCAACCGACTATCGATTACAGCCCAGCGCAAATTACCTTTGAGGCCGAAGGTAAATTACATGGCAACAACAGCTGCAATAACTTTTTCGGTCAATATACTCAGCAAGGCGAAGAGCTTAAGCTATCTCCTGCCGGTAGCACAATGAAAGCCTGCGTGGATGCCCTAATGCAGCAAGAGCACAAAGTGATGCAAGCTATGCCATTAGTTACCAAAGCAAAATTAGTGCAAGGCCGACTTACCTTACTTAACAGCGACGACAAGCCAGTGTTAGTGTTAAGCCAAATGAAGTAACCATAAAACTTGTCAGCATAAAAAAACCGCCAATGGCGGTTTTTTAGTTAACGAACTAGCAATAAAAGCTCCCTATGCTTTGACACTCTTAGCCGCTGCAATTTCGAGGGCGATATTCTGTTCGGCTATTACGGCGCTTTGATCTATGTCGGCATTATAATGCGCCATATCCAACTCATCTTCAGACTTTGCAATGACAGTCGTCGCCACTAAGTCACCGGAGACGTTTACCACAGTACGCACCATATCTAAAATACGGTCAATTCCCGCAATCAATGCCACCCCTTCTAAGGGAAGCCCTACGGTTGTGAGTACTAAAGTCAACATCACTAAACCCGCACCGGGCACACCCGCAGTACCAATAGAGGCCAACGTCGCCGTTAAAATAATGGTGAGATAATCGACGACAGTCAGGTCGATACCAAACGCCTGTGCCACAAACAGCACTGTGACCCCTTGGTATAACGCTGTGCCATCCATATTGATTGTGGTGCCTAGCGGTAACACGAAGCTAGAGATCTTCTTATGAACCCCCAAATTTTCACTCGCACACTTCATACTCACAGGAAGCGTGCCCGCAGAGCTCGATGTGGTAAACGCCACTAACATGGCATTGCTAATCCCTTTAAAAAACTGCAGCGGGCTTAACTTTGCAAATCCGCGCAGTAAAAAACTATAGAATCCAAGCACATGAATAATACAGCCAAGATACACAGCAATAATAACTTTGATCAGTGGCCAGAGCATATCAATCCCATACTCCCCCGCTACCCAAGCCATTAGCCCAAATACACCGTAGGGTGCGAGCTTCATCACCATGTCGGCCATTTTATACATGGCCTCAGCTAAACTTTCGAACACTTTAATTGCAGGTTTGCCATGCTCGCCAATCAGCACTAAGGCGATACCTAAAACAATCGCAAATACTATAACTTGCAAAATTTGCCCGCTTGCTAAAGCCGCAATAGGGTTCGTCGGCACTATGTCGATCAAAGTATCGACTAAAGAAGGTATTTCTTTGGCAGTTTGAGTCGCGCCTTCTGCCAATGACAAACCTAAACCTGCACCGGGTTGAAGAACATAACCGACAATTAAACCGATAGTGATCGCGATAGCCGTGGTAAAGAGATAAAACGCAAAAGATTTAAAACCAATACGCCCCATCTTGTTCGTATCTTGCATCGAAGTAACGCCCACAATCAGTGAGCAAAACACCAATGGCACAATCAGCATCTTAATGGAATTAACAAACAAGGTGCCTATCGGCTTTAAGTGAGTCGCTTGCTCGCCGAAGATGATGCCCACTAAAATACCTAGCACCATACCGATAACAATTTGCAGCCACAGCGGCACTGACATCCAGCGAGACCAAATACGGCCTAATGCTGACGACTTTTGTTTTGTCATATTGATAACCTTGAATTCGAAACTATGATGGGGCAAAGACCAAAACTAGCGCGCTAGTTTCTCAGTCTAAATGGGGCAATCGCCGAGTCTAGCAGAGGGGTTTTAATCGAGGGATGATCTGGGTCACGTTGAGCTAAACCGCCTTAAAATCAGTAATATTAGCCACACAAACTTTGTTAAATTGGCCGCTGAGATGTTAATTTTCCTGCTTAAGCATCAAAATATTCTGTGACTTTTTTTGGTGCTATTTGCTGACGATAAAGCGACGCAGGCGGTTGCTCACGCTCAATCAAATAACTCCAATAATCGTCATCAAAACCACTGAAAATAAAGTCGGACTTACCGTTAGCTTTTAAGACCAACCACCACCAAACTAAACCCCATAAACCGAAGCTCAACAGCGTTAAAATAAAATGCAGACGATGATTTATCTGTTCATCAGCAGCAATATCATAGACGGGTAAAATCTTAAGTTTATAGCGGCGAGTAGACTTAATAAATCCCATCATTAACTCACTTAGTTCAGCGAAAGGACACTAGAGATAAGCCTAGAAGATAAGACTTTAGTCGTACAAACATCCACAGCAATAAATAATATCAGTGCCTAACCTGCCACTGCCAAACTCGTTATCCCTCGTCGTTCCATGCTAAAGTGAATCACAAAATGTTGTTTACTAAACAAGAGCGGTATTGCCAAATAACCGCCTAGGAGTTGTAGTATGTTGATTCGTAAAGCTAAGGCTCAAGACCTAATCGCCTTAGTGCAGTTTAATCAGGCCATGGCCCAAGAAACCGAAGGCCTAGCCTTAGATGAAGCGACACTGACTCGAGGTGTGGGCACGCTACTTGAGAGCCCGCAAAAAGGGTTTTACCTGGTCGCTGAAATCGCAGGTGAGCTAGTCGGCTCGCTCATGGTGACATTTGAATGGAGCGATTGGCGTGCGAAGGATTATTACTGGATCCAGAGTGTGTATATTCGCCCGCAAAATCGTCGCCAAGGCATCTATGCCAAACTCTACAGCGAAGTCAAACAACTGGCCGAAGCTAATGGTGGTGCCGCCAGCTTCCGTTTATATGTCGAGCAAGAAAACCTCGCCGCACAGCAGACCTATCAAGCGTTAGGGATGAAGCAGAGTTACTACTTAATGTACGAAGAAAAATAAGTGATTCAAATCTTATACGTAATAAAAAAGGATCGGGCCAATAGCACGATCCTTTTCTTTTTACGACTCACGATTCACATTCAAACCGCGTTCCTACTAAGATTAAAACTTAACGAAAGAAGCCAAACAGAATAGCCGTCATTGCCAATAAACCCGCTATAACCACGAAGATATTGCTGATGCGACCACGGTGCGCTTTTAATGCTGGCACTTTGTATACAGCGTACATAGGCATCAAGTACAGGATAGCCGCGATAATTGGGCCACCTAAAGCTTCAATCATATTCAAAATACTTGGGTTTTTGATTGCCACGGCCCAAATCGTCACAAACATAAACACCAGAATAAATTTGTTGATTTTTTGCTCTGAAATGCCTTTTTTATTCGTGTCTAACTGCTTAACAATAATCCCCTTCATGCCTTCTGTCGCGCCCATGTAATGGCCAAAGAAAGAAGACACAATCGCGATAAAGGCGATTAATGGACCAAAGTAGCTCACAAAACCACTTGAATGCACGTTGGCGAGATAAGACAAAATCGGTAGATTCTGAGCTTTCGCTTCGGCCAATTGTGCTGGCGATAATGACAGCACACAAGAGAACACAAACAACATCACAAAGCCCACTAACATCATGGAAGTATTACGTAAAATAACATCAGCTTTGCGAGAAGCATTCGCGCCATGGTCACGTTTCAATGACACAGAAAACTGTGAAATCGCTGGAGAATGGTTAAAGGCAAACACTAAAACTGGAATCGTTAACCAAACTGTGCCTAAAAATGCACCCGCTTCTGGTACAACGAGTAAAGCATCCATTTTCCATTCAGGGATCAGGTAGATAGACATAAAGGCCAAAATACCCACCAGCGGATACACCAGCAATTGTGTCACTTTGAGCATGAATTTCTCACCTGCGACCATTACAGCCATCATACCGAGGATCAATACACCCGATAGAATGAAGCGTGGTGGCGATGCCATGCCTAACTGATTGACGATAAAGCTATCAACAGTGTTGGTAATACCTACACCGTAAATTAATACAATCGGATAGATAGCAAAGAAATACAGTACGGTAATGGCTTTACCCGCGCCAACACCAAAATGCTCTTCAACTACTTGAGTAATGTCGCTACCAGGAATGCTTGATGAACAAACAAAACGAGATAAACCACGGTGGGCAAGATAGGTCATAGGACCAATGATCACTGCCATTAACACAAGAGGCCAAAAGCCGCCCATGCCCGCATTGATAGGTAAAAATAAAATTCCAGCGCCAACGGCAGTGCCGAACAAACTCAACATCCAAGTCGTGTCTTGGCGAGTCCAAGGTAAGTGTTTCGTTGAATCTAGATTCTGTGTGCTTTGAGGTGTTCCAAGAACACTGGTCGCATCTTTTTGCATATAAAAGTTACCTTACGGTGTGACTAGCATAATAAATTCGCGCTAAGGATAACCAAAAAAAGCCCATAAAAGTTGATCTGACACGGCTTTATGTAAGGGAATTTCATAATAAACTGATATTGAGATCTAGATCGCTGATTTAATGTAATAAGTTTTCAATACAGCATCAAAACATATACATAAAAAGCCACTTAAAAATACAAGATATTCACCTCAAGCCAAATCCAGTGACATTGCATAAGCGCCGAGAAAAACAGCTAACCGGACATGTGTCACAAAAATCAACAAAACAAGACGCGTCACAGCATACTCACGTCTAAGGTAGATCGAGATCACAGTCGTTAATGTTAAATTTTTACAAATCGCTATCAGTCGCAAACACGCATAAAAAACGGCTCATCCGGATTCAACTCCGAAGTGAGCCGCTAACGATTAAAGCGCAAAATCTAACTTATGGTTTTTGTAGTGTCAGCTCAGTTGTCGACACTACAGCTGGGGCTATGTCAGCCTCTTTGAACAACAAAGGACGGAAGCTTTTAGCACTCGAGTACAAGATACTTTGATCGGCAAACGCAGGCGTTAAGATATTACTCGACTCAGAGTAAGTTAAAATCCCCCGCGCCACAGGCCCCTCGTCGGTAAAGTTCACCGCCATCATCCAACTCGAACCGTAACGCACTTGGTACCCTTTCGCCGTTAAGCCAGAACTCATTGCCTTGCCAGTAACCACATCCATCGCAGCTGCGTATTTGTGCTGCGGGATCAAAGTGTCATCCCCCGACAAACTGGTTGAAAACACGTTGAATCCACCTTCAGCATTATGACTACCCGGCCAAGGTAAACGCGACCCGCTTGGCGTTCCATCTGGCAGCGATTTCTCCACAAATTGCACATCCCCTAATGGCGCATCTAAGGCAAAGCCTGCGGCCTCAAGGTTAAGCGCACTGTGCGCCAAGGCCTTTAAGGCACTACCATCCGTAGTCAAGGTTTTAGGTGTCGTTGCCGCATTAGCGGGATCGAATCCTTGGGTCAACATGGTTGTTTGGCTGAATAGATGGGCAAATTCACGTAGTAAAGCACCACCTTTACTGTCGTTATCTTGCTTACCGTTCCACGCCTTTAATGCCGCACAAGCCGAAGAGACATCCTTAGATAAACTCGCCGACACCACCACAGGAGTACTGCCTTGGGCATCACACTGGGCAATCAAGTCAGGCAGCACTAACTCGGCGAGATAACTGCGA
The DNA here is from genome assembly GCF_025653905.1 of Shewanella sp. SM71. Classification (NCBI taxonomy): domain Bacteria; kingdom Pseudomonadati; phylum Pseudomonadota; class Gammaproteobacteria; order Alteromonadales; family Shewanellaceae; genus Shewanella; species Shewanella sp. SM71. Next base: position 167,779 of record NZ_JAKKRW010000002.1, on the reverse strand, counting down.
TTCGACAGCACAGCCGCTTCGAGTTCTTCCAAGCTGAACTTGCCATCAGCCCCCGCGGCGTCCTGCATTAAACTCAAGCCCATCCGTGTCCGCAGTGATAGCTGTCCAGCCTCTGCGCCGTACATAGGCGAGAAGTAAGTCAGCGGTTCATTCAAGTTAGTCGACCAAAAGGAGTCATTGGAGTTTTGCACAAAGTCGCTGCGCTCAAGCTTGGGCGCACGCTCATAGGGCGTTGGACCATCGAAGCTAAACAGTGAAGTGTTACCGGGTAAAATCGTAAATCCGGCTTTTGCCTTAGCCGCTTTAATATCCGGTGAGGTTTTTAACAACACAACTGCCGATTCAGATAATCCTGGCACAGTTGAGTCGTCGATATAGAAAGCATTGCCCTCTTTATCGGCGTACATAGTGTTATTGAAGATAACGCCATCGTAGTCCTTAAATGCCTGTTGGAACTCTTCTTTGTTCGTCGCCATGTTCATGGCTAACCAATGGTCAACAGGGTCCATAGTCCCCATATTGGCATCTTGGATCATAAAGGCACTGCCATCATCCCAACCAAAAGGCGCTAAAGCGGGTGGAGCTTCGACCATAGGGCCTTTGGCCGTAGTATAAATATCTTTCTCGGCGACCAGCATGCCCGCAGGACCTGCATTCACTAGAACCGACACTGTCTCTTTGGTGATCGGCATAGGTTTACCATCAAACAAATACTGCATCCGATCACCCGAGACTAACTCAAGGTTATACATCACAAAATGCTCAGCAGTAGAGAAGGTATGAGTCCAAGCGAGATCTTTATTGAAACCAATATTAATCGGTCCTGGCATACCCACTAACGAGCCGCCCATCATATCTAAATGCCCTGGGATCGTAATATGGGATTGCCAAAAACGCAGGTTACCCGTATGCGGGAAATGCGGATTACCTAGCACCATGCCCTTACCATTTTCGGTTTTATCCTTGCCTAAACCCCAACCATTTGAACCTAAATCGCGGGGATTGGTCTCTGGTGTCGTGATACGAGCCGCGCGGGCAATCAACTTAGACTGCATATCGGCCACAAACGCAGTTTGGTCTTGGCTAGGCGCTGGCCCAACGATACGCGGCATGTATTCCTGTGCATCTCCTGGGTTAGCGTAAAAAATCAGATCGAGAAAGTTAGCTGCGCCCGGTAATAAGGCGATAGAAAACAAATAAGTCACCACATCTTCTGGCACTATGGGTTTCACCCAAGGCTGACCGCCACAGAAAGGTTCTGCCGTTTGTGTGCCCGCTTCAACATCAGCAATATATTGGTTATAACCAGAGGTAAAACCTTGGATAAGTGCCCGAGAATTTTCACTAAATTTCGGCCATTTTTCTTCGGCTTGCGCTCTGATCTTTAGCGCTTTATAGGCAAAATCTGAGATAAGGTTACCGTTATCTTCCGCCGTGGGTTGACCCGTAGTGAAGTCAATCGACGCATGGGGTCCAAAGTACATAGAACGCTGTGAGTTCGCCTTGATAAAACCATCGGCTAATACACATAAGTTGTCCTGTGCCTGCGCATAACCGCTACCAAAACCTAAACTTTCTAAGTTGTCAGCTTGGATATGCGGCACGCCATAGGTCGTACGGCGAATACTGGCTTTGAGTAAACCATTGGGGGCAAAAGCTTGCAGTTGAGTTCCAGGTTCGGTAGGCGTAGTGCTATCTTCGCTATCGTTACAGCCGGTCAGTATTACACCGCAGGCCATTCCCATAGCAATCACGAGTTTGTTGAATTTCATTATTATTATCTCTTGGTTTTGGTTCCTTCAATGACATAGCCTTACTGCCTATTCCAGCCCAAATTACTGAAGGAGCAATAGTTGCATGTCGCTTCCTAGTCCCTAAGGCTGGCTATTGCCTCCCCTACTGTTGGCTTTTTTACTGAGCTTCGCCGACGACTGTGGCAGAATAGAAAACCCAAACACTTAGACACCTCAGACCATTTAAGCAATGATTCAAACGAGCGTCCACATTAAAATCCAAAATAAATAACTTATATGCAACAAAACATTATTAAGATAAAAGTGGGTTCTAAAAACCCAGTAAAAATCAACGCGGCAACTAACGCCATGGCACAGCTGTTCCCTGAGAGCATCATAGAAGCCAGCGGTATGGATGCCCCTTCTGGTGTTGCGGCGCAGCCAATGACAGATCTCGACACTCGCCAAGGGGCGATCAATCGGGTGCGCTATTGTCAACAGCAGGACCCGCAAGAGACTAAAGCCGACTACTATTTTGCGATGGAAGGCGGTGTCGATTGTTTCGACTTTGGCCCTGCCACATTCGCCTATATCGCGATTGGCCATAAAGACCAGCTTGCCATTGGCCGCAGTGCGATTTTACCTTTACCAATGCAAGTTTATCGAGCATTAGAAGCGGGGGAAGAACTCGGGGATGTCATGGATAGGTTGTTCAATACAATCAATATTAAGCAAAAAGGCGGTGCCATAGGTTTACTCACCCACGGCCATGCGACCCGTGAAAGTAATTACACCCAAGCGATTATTCTCGCCATGACGCCATTATTGAATCCTGATATTTACACAGTAGATTGTTAGTAATATGTTGCAAGAGGAATTAAAGCCCGCTAACTTAGTTGTGACATGCAACCAAACCTATTCGACTATGGCTCAAACAGACGCACCATTGGCTCAAGATCCCGCGAAGCCTGTGACTCAAACTAAGCAAACGACTGAGTCAGGCTCATCCGCCCAACTCAGGCATTTGTCTCGCTATCTGGTGAGAAATTTAGGCATGCTCAACGCCGCCTTTGGGGATTTACCCCTTTCGCCCGTGCAAGCCCATGCCCTGTTTGAGATAGGCAAGCAGCCCCTGACCATCAAAGAGCTTGCAAGCAAACTCAGCATTGATAAGTCCAATGCGAGCCGCGCTATCAAGCATTTGATCGATAAACATCTTGCCCAGAGTCAGGTGCACCCACGGGACAGTCGCTGCTTAGTTGTGCAACTGACACCTGCGGGTAAGAAGTTACTCGTTAAATTGGATACTCAGCAGAATCAATTATTCCAAGGGATCTTAGCCCAACTGACTCCATTGCAAACTTCACAAATCGAAGAGGCCCTCGTGTTATATAACCAAGCCGTACATAACGCCAAGCAGCAAAGTGGTTGCCACATTCGCCAAGCCACAGCCCAAGATGATGCCGCAATTGCCAAAGTCATCCGCGATGTTTCGGCCGAATACGGCTTAACCGCGGATAAAGGCTATAGCGTGGCGGACCCGACCTTAGATTGCCTAAGCCAGATTTACTCCCAAGCGGGCGCCAACTATTGGATTATTGAATTAGAGGGCCGCATTTTAGGCGGCGCCGGTATTGCGCCTTTAGCTAACAATGATGGCGTCTGCGAACTGCAAAAAATGTACTTTATGCCAGAAATCCGCGGCAAAGGACTCGCAAAACGCGTAGCGTTAATGGCACTCGATTTCGCCCGCGAAACGGGTTATCAAAGCTGCTATTTAGAAACCACCGCTGTACTAAATGAAGCCGTAAAACTCTATGAGAAATTAGGCTTTGTACATCTGTCAACTCCCCTAGGGAACACAGGCCACGACGCCTGCGAAATGCCGATGCAGCTAGATCTTAATCAATAGGATATGAAGCAGAATTCCAATCAAAGTAACAATGCCAAACAGCCATGATTAAACTTGTTTGGCATTATCAATTTGTATCAGCAAATGTTATTCAGCAAGATGATTTTAATTATCAGTCTTAGGGCATAGTTTTTCTTAACTTAAATGCATTAAAATATGGCAATTTACCTCACTCAATTTTTAATAAATTGAAAGGCGTTTGATACCATTTTGTTAACGGCATTAAATAGGGAACATTATGCTCAGTTGGATTTTTAGTGATAAGAAACTCACACTTCGGGAAATATGCCTAGATAACACGCTTTCGACCTCGGCTAAAATAAAGAAAGTTGATCAATTTCTTGCCGATAGTGGAGATCTCAACTTTATTGATCTCAATATTTCGCCCTGCAATATATTAGTTCCCCTATCTTGCAGTCCTCAGTCCGATTTAGTGCTTATAAAATACTTGCTCAGCAAAGGCGCTAAAATTGAATGTAATAGTTTCAGTGCCTTGCATTCGGCTATTGAATATAACAACTCAGAACTCGTTACCCTATACCTAGACTCTAGTGCCAATCTTTACTTTCAAAATCAATATAGTAATTGCTGGCTCAACTATCTATTTCATCCTAATCCGCAATATATCTATCAAGACCATCAACGTAGAGACATGATCGACCTTCTACTTGCAGCTAACTTAGATATCAATAAACCGGTGAGCTTTTGGACTAATGGTGAATTAAATCACCCACTAGAAATATTATATGATGAACGCAATAAAGATCTGTTCCTGCATATCATTAATAAAGATATCCCATTAGACATTGGCAAATTAAGCCTAATTGAAAACATTATTTCTTCGAGCGAATTTTGTGGAGTAGAAACATTTTCTCCCTTAGTTAAACGCTTCCCTGCATTTAAAAAGTCACGCTATATTATGGCCAACGATAGCAGCTTCTGGGATGATGCTAATTTACTCGAACTATGCGTTTACGCTAAAGCGCAAAACTACACTGAATACCTGTTAGACCATTATCCGCAGCTCAAAGCCGATTCTCACGCCAAAAGTTTGGTCTATGCGGCATTGATCTCAGAATTTGACCTTAGGATTATCGAAAAACTGATTAAGGCCACCGTCGATATCAATCGCATCTATAGGATGACACCGCCTGATGCCGACCATTCACCCTTGCTCAACCAATATATTAATAATGCCCAATTTACCGATCCGAATAAACGGAGTTACATCTACCAAGCCCTTGAACTGTTGCTCAAATATGGCGCTAATCCAAATGCCGAATTTGTGAATACGGGTAAATCCTATGAGATGTTAGTCTGGTCGAATTTACGACTATTGGTTTATCCAATGGTCGAAAAGAAAACCTTTCTGCCCGAGTTTTTCGATCTGTTCCTGCAATATGGTATGGATATCAATAAAAAATTTGGGGCGGTGGATGAACCAACCTTACTCACTCTCTGCCAGCGTGGTTCAGGGAAAGAAGATCAAGCAACGCTTATCCAAGTGATGGAATATCTGCTCACCAAGGGGCTGGATTTAAGCCTCACCAATATCTACAACACTAACTATGTGTCCGCGGCGGCCATCTCCTGTCGAAGCCAACTACTTGAATGGCTCATTCACCAAGGCGGGGATATTTTTACCCATTGCGGTCACGATAACTCGCCCATTCTACACAAGGCGATTTCGACCTACTGGTGGGATGAAATTACCGGCCCTATGCGGCGAAAAACCGTAGAACTATTACTGCGCCATGGAGCAAAGTTAGAAGAATTCTCAGTAGATGAGCAATTTACGCCATTAATGTGCGCCAGTTACTACGGCGCACAGTCCTGCGTAGAGACGCTACTCGAACATGGCGCCAACCCCAATGCCATCAATGCCGAAGACACCACGCCAGCCCTTTGCGCTGTGATAGGCGGCAGTTCAATCGAGTTCCCCCGCTTTGAATCAACGGCGGTGCGGATCTTAAGACTTTTGCAGCAATATGGCGCCGACTTAACCGTGACCAATAGCTTCGACAATAGCCCGCTAATAGCGGCTATTGAGCAAGAATATAAAGAGATTTTCGAAGCGCTGCTGCAGATAGCCTCCTACAGTGAAACTCAGCTTGAGCAAGCACTCAGCAAAGCCCTGCCGCAAAGCTATTTCCAGCGCCGCCTGCTACAAACACTGGGGCGCGAGATACCGCCAGCCCCCACAACCATAGCCCACAATCGCGCAATACCAGCAACAGCTTCGAGCAATGCCGATCCTATGACGGCCAATCCGCAAGCATCTGAGGTGAATGTGACACCTGCGCCCGTCAAGCAAACCAAATTAGAGGTGAGTAATGCGGCGGCAAATCGAGATCAAATCCCAACGCTATTCGATCTCAAAACCAAAGTGCAGAGCTTTTTTAAACTGATCGCCACCGATCCGACGATCACAGTTGAACAACTCAATTCGGTGAGAGTCCTTATTGATCAATTGATAGAAAAGCTCGACAACTTTAGCTTTTTCCGCAATCAAGCGACAAAGGCCGAATTTGAGGAAGGTGTTCAGGAATATATCGATGAAACCGTCGAAGAAATTAACGAAATTATCGAGGATGATTATCCAGCGCTTACCGAAGCCTTAGTCGATTCAGTTTGGACTATTTTGCAGTACTTTAGGGTTGAGATTGATATCGAGACCGCACTTAGAAAGCGCTTTTGGTAAATGTAAGTCACAGATTAACGTCTCTTTGTTAGGGACGTTAATCATTAAAATAGAGTTTAAATTCTCTGTTAGCTAACAAACTTACACCCTTAACTAAAGAAAATGGCTCTTTAAAAGACACCAGTGCCGATAAAATCTATTCAATGAGGAGATTCAACCATATGAAACATCAAGTACTATTTGTTATAAAATCAACAAGTAAAGATGAAAAAACAATTCATAATAAACTCAAAGAATTTCTAGCATTAATAGATAGAAAAACATCTACAGCTAAGAACCCTACTATGCTTGAGAGTTTTTTACCATTCAGGATAAAACATTACCATTGGAATCTAAATAAAGAGACAGGCACATTCATTAAATTATTCCCCAATGTAGATCTTGATGAAAATACTTTCGCACCATAAAAACCTGAATGAAGCTGGTTATTGAGTATCATTTTCCACCAAGATTTTCCTGGATACGAAAGAATTAAATCCGAAGATTATATAATTAGCTTGTTAGACTCATTGAACTATGAATATGAAATGATATATGAAACAGATAGTCGTGATTCAATTAAATATGGCGACATTAAGTAGTAAAAGACTCTATTTATTCCCTTAACGCGGGAGATAGTAGCCATTATCTCCCGCAGAAACTATATCTTAGTAATCTTTTAAGTACCAAAGTACCGTGCTTAATATCAGCATAAGAGCACTTATGTCAGTAGTCAGTTTACTCAAATCACTGGTGAAAGTGATGTTTTAACAAGCAGTAACTGGCTACGAATGATTTGACGTATCTGATTATGCAGTTCAAATACTCGAGCGCGATCATTAAGATTTAGCGATAGATTTTCCAGCATCACCAGATCCAAATTAAATTCGGGATAATGTAGTGTCATCGACATATAGCCAGATAAATAGCCCGTATGACTGTATTCGACGAGGCCATCGTCCTTATTGATCCTCACCCCATAGCCATAGCGCATATTCGGCCATAAGAATTGGATCTCGGTATACGCCGTTGTCATCCGTTGATAACTCTTTGCACTCATCAACTTGCCAGAATGTAATAGATGCTGAAAGGCGGCATAAGCTGGCGCTGAGGTAATTAATCCCCCTGCGGGCAACAAAGCTTCATCAAGCACTAAGTCAGCAGGGGCAATCACCTCGCTTTCCTGTAAACCTACGGCAAGTGAAGGCACTTTGGCGCGAATAGTCTCAATACTGCCAAGCTCAGCACTCAGGCCATTAAGCTGGTATCGCGTTGCAAACTGCGCCACTTGCTCGGCAAAGGATTGGTGATTGACCTTCTCAAGCACTTGCCCAAGCAGTGAATAACCGAAGTTGGAGTATTCAAATTGGCTACCCGGCTCGAATCGATTGGCCTTACCCAGTTTATCGACACCCGATGTATGAGTTAGCAGTTGGTGCAGCGTAACCCGCGCGTCATATCGACTGGGATTAAGTGCATCCGCACTTGGATTTACACCTGCATCCATGCCTTTTATCGCCTTATTTGTAGTTCTCTAAAACGTCAGGCGAATTTAAGAAAAAGCGTTACCATTCACGTGCATAATAGTGAATGTCCACACTACAAACGCCAGAGGGATATGCACTAAGGCATAGAAACACTGATCGAGTCGCCCCATTCCTTTTGCTAACAAAATCAAATATAAATGTAATCCAATCACCAAGGGAAATAGCGCTAACAGCGGATAGAGTGCGACAGGGTTTGCATCGGAAAATAAGCTGTGACTGAATAAAGCCCACGCCACCATAAAGGCGGTCGTCAACGGCGGCGTTGCAATGCGATATTGCTCTGGATAGGGAAACATCCTACGACCTCTGAGTCTCAATCAATAAATTTACGTTGTAGGTTTTCGCGCAATCAACTGGGCTTTATAACTGCTTTGAGTGGACTGCGGATCACATAATCGACCTTCAAAGTAATGTAAAGATTGCCAGTTAGCAAACACTGATTTGAGTTCATTTTCAGTAAGTAAGAAATCTGGGTTGCGTGGCCTACCTATCTGCGCCTGTTGCGTTGTAAAGGTTTCATAGACGATAAGGCCTGTTCTCTTAACCGCCTTAGCAATTTGTGGCAGTAATGGGCGATGCAGATAATTAAATACTAAGACAATATCGTACTCTTCAACCGGCAATAATGGTCCTGCCTCTGCTTCTAAATCCCTTTGTAATTTGTAAGCATTAGCCTGATCAATGTGTGACATGGCGGACAAATCTCGATCGATAAAAGTCACTTCAGCCCCTCGCGCTAAAAACCACAAACCATTACGCCCAGAACCGCATGCAAGATCGAGCACCTTAAGTCCATCGAAGCAACTCAAGTCTAAGTTAGACACAGATGGATTAGGCCAAGCGAACTCTGTGATTAACGCGGCAGGCGTTAAAGTTGACGTATGGGTTACAGACATATCAATTAGCCCTTAATTTCTTTTTTCGAGTCAATTTGCCGACGATGCACAATAGAATAATGCCTGAGCCCTGCAGGACCATGGGACACGATCACTGACAAAAAAAGTATCACGATTAACAGCTCAGGTTTGTAATGAGCCAGCGGCACAAACAGGCCAAGCAAGCCTATTTTTACTAAAGTTAACACTCCCTTAAGCTGGATCAGCCAGCGCCAATCCCGTGCGATTTCCCACAACATTAATATGCTGCCCGTCGTCATCGCGAGATACCAATAACTCAACCATTGCACTTTATTTACATCTAATAAAATGCCACCACCAACACCTACTATCCCTAAAATATGTAATGCCCTTAAACTGGTTTTACTCAAACGTTGAAACCAAAAACGTTTTTCAGATATGCCTTGTTTGTGCATTACAACCCCTTAAGAATCAATTGCGTAACATTTAATTAAAATGATAATATAATTTTATACAATAAAGGCTTTTGAAATAACATTATTTATAGAATATATAAAAATAAATAAGCCATCTCCTCAATATACAAGATTAAATTATAATATCTATAAAATACAAATAGATAAAACACACCACCAAAGCCATAATTTATGCCATTTTTATTTTATAAAGTTAAAATCAATCCATTCAATATGTTAACTCACGCATGTTATACCGTATTGAAGCAGTGATTAGTCTCAACTTCATTAATATTTCCCATCCGATTGCACATTTTAAATATGTTATTTTCGCTGTAACAAAGGTTATGTGATCTGAACACACATATACCTCTTTAGATAGTGCTAAATTTGCAAATGGAGAATGCTCTAACAGTGCGTGAGCTGCGTAAAAAATAAATATCACGCCAGATGAATAACCCTTATTAAGTAGATGAATGTACGGCGGAGGAACTATCATGTTCACAAGAAATATTCAAAAAACAGCACTAGCCATGCTGATCTCTGGCGCTATGGCAGGTACTGCCTATGCAGCACCAGAAGTGCTAGCCGATTTTCACGGTGAAATGGGTAGCTGCGACAGCTGCCACGTATCAGACAAAGGTGGCGTCACCAACGACAACCTTACCCATGAAAATGCTCAGTGTGTTAGCTGCCACGGTGATTTAAAAGAACTGGCCGCCGCTGCACCTAAAGATAAAGTATCACCCCATAAATCTCACCTAATTGGCGAAATTGCTTGTACTAGCTGCCATAAAGGTCATGAAAAATCAGTCACCTATTGCGATGCTTGTCACAGCTTCGGCTTCGATATGCCTTACGGTGGCAAGTGGGAACGTAAGTTTGTGCCTGTTGATGCAGACAAAGCTGCTCAAGATAAAGCCATTGCCGCTGGCGCAAAAGAAACCACTGATGTCGTGATCATAGGTTCAGGTGGTGCAGGTCTTGCTGCAGCCGTTTCAGCCCGTGATGCAGGCGCTAAAGTTATCCTGCTTGAAAAAGAACCTATCCCAGGCGGAAACACTAAACTTGCTGCTGGCGGTATGAACGCTGCAGAAACTAAGCCACAGGCTAAACTAGGTATCGCAGACAAGAAACAAATCATGATCGACGACACCATGAAAGGTGGTCGCAATATTAACGATCCTGAATTAGTCAAAACCTTAGCCAACAACTCATCAGACTCTATCGATTGGTTAACCTCTATGGGTGCCGATATGACTGACGTAGGTCGTATGGGTGGCGCAAGTGTTAACCGTAGTCACCGTCCAACAGGCGGCGCTGGCGTGGGTGCACACGTAGCACAAGTTCTATGGGACAATGCAGTGAAACGTGGTACTGACATCCGCTTAAACAGCCGTGTAGTACGTATTCTTGAAGATGCGAGCGGTAAAATTACCGGCGTATTAGTGAAGGGTGAATACACAGGTTATTACGTGGTCAAAGCTGACGCTGTCGTTATCGCAGCGGGTGGTTTTGCGAAAAATAACGATCGTGTAGCTAAGTATGATCCTAAGTTAAAAGGCTTTAAAGCGACTAACCACCCAGGTGCTACAGGTGATGGCTTAGACGTGGCATTGCAAGCGGGCGCGGCAACTCGCGACTTAGAGTTTATTCAAGCTCACCCTACTTATTCACCTGCTGGTGGTGTGATGATCACCGAAGCGGTACGTGGTAACGGTGCGATCGTGGTTAACCGTGAAGGTAACCGCTTTATGAACGAAATCACCACCCGTGACAAAGCGTCTGCCGCGATTCTGCAACAAAAAGGCGAAAGTGCTTATTTGGTATTCGATGACTCTATCCGTAAGAGCTTAAAAGCCATCGAAGGCTATGTGCACCTGAACATTGTTAAAGAAGGCAAAACGATTGAAGATTTGGCTAAACAGTTAGATATTCCAGCGGCTGAACTCGCTAAAACAGTGAAAGCTTATAATGGCTTTGTTAAATCAGGTAAAGATGCTCAATTTGAACGTCCTGATTTACCACGTGAATTAGTTGTTGCACCTTTCTACGCTCTCGAAATCGCGCCAGCAGTTCACCACACTATGGGTGGTGTTGTGATCGATACTAAAGCCGAAGTGAAGAGTGAAAAAACGGGCAAGCCTATTGATGGTTTATATGCAGCAGGTGAAGTCACAGGTGGCGTTCACGGTGCTAACCGCTTAGGTGGTAATGCTATTTCCGATATCGTTACTTATGGCCGTATCGCGGGTGCATCTGCAGCTAAATACGCTAAAGACAAAAAGTAAAATGCAATAACGGAGGGTTAAAGGACTAACCCTCAGCTCATATAGTACGACTTTCAATATGAGAGCCCTAGCTTGAACACTTCAAGTAAAAGCAGTCAATCAATAAGCGAGCCGTCAGGGGCTCGCTTTTTTATTCCCAATTGATGATAAAGCTCACTCTTTTAAAGGGGAATTTTCTAAGGCTAAGGACAAAAAGCCCTAACTCACTTACACTCTTTGCCAGATAATTACATCAGCAAACCCGTTAGGTGACTGAAATGAGAATTGGATTTTTTAGCGCGAAACATTACGACATGCAGCACTTTAACCGCACAAATGCTGCGTTTGGTGCACAAATTGAGTACTTCGATTATCGCCTCTGCATGCAAACAGTGAAGCTTGCCGAAGGTTTTGAAATTGTCTGCGCCTTCGTCAACGATTCACTCTGTGAAGAAGTTCTGGTCGAACTCGCTAAGGGTGGCACAAAAATTATCGCCATGCGCTGCGCTGGATTTAACAACGTCGATTTAGTTGCCGCTAAACGCTTAGGCATGCAAGTCGTTAACGTACCAGCTTATTCTCCTGAATCCGTGGCCGAACATACAGTCGCACTGATGTTGACACTGAATCGAAAAATCCACAAAGCTTACCAACGCACCCGCGATGCCAACTTCTCCCTCGAAGGCTTAGTCGGCTTTAACATGTTCGGCAAAACCGTCGGCGTGATTGGTACAGGTAAAATCGGCGTAGCAACCATCAAGGTATTGCTCGGTTTTGGCTGTAAAGTCATTGCCTTCGATCCCTTTATCAATCCGGCTGTCATCGCGCTGAATGTTGAATATCAAGATCTCGACTCTATTTATGCCAACAGCGATATCATCAGCTTGCATTGCCCGTTGACCGCGGATAACCGTCACTTACTAAACCAAGCCAGCTTCGCCAAGATGAAACCCGGTGTCATGGTGATCAACACCAGCCGCGGTGGTTTACTCAATGCTTTCGACGCAATGGAAGCATTAAAACTGGGACAAATCGGCTCGCTTGGGCTCGATGTATATGAAAACGAAAAAGGCCTGTTCTTCGAAGACAAATCGAATGAAATTATTCAAGACGATGTATTCCGTCGTTTATCAGCCTGCCATAACGTGATTTTCACGGGTCACCAAGCCTTCCTCACCGAAGAAGCCCTAGGCGCCATTGCCAAAACGACCTTGAGCAATATAAAAGCACTATGTGCCGGTGAACTCTCAGGTAACGAATTGTTTTAACTGACAGATAAAATCCTGACTGCTAAAGTGAGGCTTCAACGTTTGAAGCCTCATAGAGGAATATAAATATGTTAGTGACTCAGGAAATTCAGGATATCTCCACACCTTCAGGGCTAATGCGCACCTATATCTATCGCCCAGAAGCACAGGGAATATTCCCAAGTATCATCTTTTATTCCGAGATATTTCAGCAAACTGCGCCCATCGCCCGCACCGCCACTATTCTTGCTGGCCACGGTTTTGTGGTGTTAGTACCCGAAGTGTTCCATGAACTGAATCCTTTAGGCACTGTGCTGGCCTATGATGAATCAGGTAAAGATAAAGGTAACGCCGATAAATTTGCCAAACCCCTAGAGCACCACGATAGCGATACCCAAGCACTGATCGATTTTGCCACTCAACAAACTTACTGCAATGGCAAAGTTGGCTCTATGGGTGTGTGTATCGGCGGCCACTTAGCCTACCGCGCCGCACTCAACCCCGCTATTTTAGGTGCATTTTGCCTCTATCCAACCGACATTCACTCCAACACCCTGCCCTGCGCCTACGGCAATGACTCACTGAGCCGCAGCGGTGATATTAAAGGGGAATTAGTGTTAGTGTTTGGTAAGCAAGATCCCCATGTATCTGCGGAAGGCCGAGTGTTAATCCACCAGCAATTAATGGCGCTGAACCGTAACTTTACTTGGCTTGAAGTCAACGCCCAACACGCCTTTATGCGTGATGAAGGCGAACGCTATGATCCCGCACTCGCACTGCAAATGTACCTGCAAGCGATAGCGTTTTTTCAAAGAATACTGCACTAGTTTATAAATTAAACATAAAAAATATTAAATACTTAAGGAAAGAGTAAAAAAATGAAACCCTATAAAAATTTATCCTCAAAAAACCTAGCATTACTATTAATGATTACCCGAGTAACAACCGTTGTTTCGTTATTAGCCGTCGTGCTTTCATTAATTGGCCTAGCGAGTCAGTTTTGGATGACACGTGGATTTAGCCTTAACTTTTGGTCGACAGTGGGCATAGCTACTCTTATCCCCTCTCTACAAGTGCTTTTTGGCTCTGGTATCATAGCTGCTATCATAGCATTTGAAGAATCCTACCGCCAAAAGTCTGAAGCCTTTATCGCCTCGTTAAAATAGCGTTCAGTAATTATCAAAAATACACCTAACGATCTAACTTTTTAAAATCAAATGAATCACTAAAACCTTAACTAATATTATGGTTTTAGTGATTCATCCTTTCATATATTAAACTGCTAGTAAAAAGCAGATAATCACTATTCAGAATATATTTCATCGATAAAGCCATCTAAAACACCTATCTGCAAAAGGGGAAAACCTTCACCCCAAGAAATATCATATCCAATGGAAATGGCATTTGAACCTAGCTTACCAACACCAAGGCTGTATTCATTATTTGCATTAACTTCGATCAAGCATGGCAACAAAAATGTCCAAACATTGGATGAGGAGAGCTCAATATCTGCAGGAACAATGTCAGAAGAGGTAAGGAAATGAATAATCCTAGCAGTTGCATCTTTTCTAATCTGATCGGCATTATTGATGAGTTTATCGAATGCCTCACATTGGGATACTGTTGGTCCCTCTTTTGTCCCCCAAATACGTATGAGAAAGCCATCCCCTAAATAAGGTATATCTAATTTCCTTTCCCAGATTTTTGATTAACCTTTTCCTGAAATATCACCAAAAGGAAAAATGCTTATTGACTTTGCAAACATACGAACTCCATATAACTAAGATTGCCAACCATGACCAGAACTATCAAGTTTATTCAAAATTATATACGCGTATTACTCTGACTGTTCTCTATTACAAAGCAGTCATTATCTCCTTTAATTCTCGTGAATATTTCTTGCTGCCTGGTACTCTTATTTTTTTAAGGTAACGTTCTAGTTCATCTTGCTTTTCAATTAAGAGGCAGAACTCAATAATATATATCACCAAGAAATTTTTATAAAAAGGCAGTGTTGCGATAACATCATCATTGCTCTCTTGCTCATCTGGTGCATCAATAAAAGTATCAATCTTTTTATCGAAGAAACGAGTAAATAGTGTCATGTTCGATGACACTATCTTCTCCATCTCTAAAATAGAAAACTCAGCGGCGTTTATTTTTTGTGCATCATAGGCTAATAACACTTTAGGTAGATCACATTCATTCACATTTACTTTGCTATTCTTTTTTGCATAGACGAGTAATGAACTATAAAGTTCAGTATCAATCAATTTGCCAACATCTTCTTCAATGACCATGTATCTATATCCTTTGTTACTCAGGATCAAACTTCTTTTTGCCTTCGAGTAACGCCTGACGTTCGGCTAAGGGGGTTTGATCGGCCAGCTTTAACACTGCCTTTTGCAGCATGAGGTTATTAGGATAAGTGATGGTATCGCCGTTATCGCGATGGATCAGCACATGGAATAACGCGATTTCGATGATCACGCCGCTAATATCTTCATCCTTATCAACCACCCGAATGCGCTCGCCGATACGGTAGGGAAACACGAAAAAGATCAGCACGCCAGCAGTTAAATTACTCAATATCGACCATTGAGCAACCAATGCAACGCCCATCACCGCAAAGGCAGATGACACAAATAGCGACACATCCTGATAGCCCAGTCCGAGCGAGACCGCCATCAAGGACAGAGTAATAAAAAACATCACATAGGAAATAAAACGGGTCACTAAACTGGTCCGTGCAACACTCACTTGCTTCATTTGCGCGAGTTTTCTAACCCAATGGGTTAAGGCGCGCTGTAAAAAGAGAAACACTGCAAGATAAATACAGGCAAGCAGGATTTGATTTGTCATAATAGCGGCTCAATTAACTAAAACTGTCTGAATTCTAACTTTTTTGCGCGAGCAGTTATAGCCCGTGCAAACAAGCCAAACAGCTAAACCGAGTAATTAATCCAATATGGCCGATTCGACCCTCTTACATGAAACCCAAGACGCACTAGGCCCGATTCGTGTAATCGATTACGACGACTCACGGATCCTGTCCTTTGGGGATAACGATGAGCAGAGTAAGATCCTCAAGGCGGCGCCCCATATTCCCCAGCACACTTATGTGCAAGCCATGCTGTTGGTTTTACTGTTTTGTAAGCCCAAGAGCGCTATTGTTTTAGGTTTAGGCGGCGGCTCGATTATTCACTCACTGCGCAATTTCGACGCGGCAATAAAGTTAACAGCGGTGGAATTACGCCCCGCGGTGATTGAGTTAGCTAAGCGCTATTTTCAGCTGCCGATAGGTAAAAAGCTCAATCTTATCAATGATGATGCTATTGCTTTTTTAGCTGCTGACGATCATAAAAAAGTGGATGTAATTTTTGCCGATATTTATACAGCCAAAGGCGTTGAAACAGGGCAGCTTTCGCCAATATTCCTTGAGCAGTGCACTAACCTCATCAAACCCAATGGGTATTTAGTGCTGAACTGCTGGAAAGAACATAGCC
The DNA here is from genome assembly GCF_025653905.1 of Shewanella sp. SM71. Taxonomy (NCBI): domain Bacteria; kingdom Pseudomonadati; phylum Pseudomonadota; class Gammaproteobacteria; order Alteromonadales; family Shewanellaceae; genus Shewanella; species Shewanella sp. SM71. Next base: position 151,572 of record NZ_JAKKRW010000002.1, on the reverse strand, counting down.
AAAATCGCGAGTTGTTAGCCGACTTACAACAACACTTTGCCCATGTGAACGCTTGTCTCACAGGCGGCGGGAATTGGGTGATTTTTGCGAGCCAATCGCCACAGCTTTTAGGCACCTCGGCACTTAAAAGTAGTGCTCAATCTTTATCGCAACAATTGGGTTTTGCCCTTGATCGATCATTGACACGCTTTGGGCCTTGGATTTAATACTAATATCAGCAAAATAGCGTAAATTAGTTAACCCTAAGGCTGAGCTTTGATATTCTTCTCACACTTCCATGATATGAGCTGTCACCATGAAAAATAATAATAAATTGATGTTAAGCGTTATGGCGCTGGCGTGCCTTAACTCTCTCAATGCTAACGCCGAAAGTTTTAGTTTTGACACTCGTAGCTCACTGAATTCAGATACATTAGTGCTATTCCAAAGTGCTGATTCTACTACCTATGGGATCGACTTTTTACCTCAGTCGACCCAAGATCAATTAAACCTAGCAACGGCGGATAATATTTTTTCCGGCAAACGGGGGGAAATCCTCGAGATTTTGGTACCCAGCGAAATTGATGCTAAACGGGTCTTACTGGTCGGCATTGGCGATGCAAAAAACTTAACGCCCGGCGACATTAATACCATCGGTGGCAATGTTGCGGCTAAACTCGATACGGTTCCCCAAGCCACAGTGCGTGTACTCACCCAAGGCTTAACTGCCGCGCCGCTATTTGCCTCTGAGCTTGCCCACGGAATTGAACTACGCAGTTATCGTTATACTCAGTTCAAAGCGAGCCCCCGTGCCGAGAAGAATTACCAAATCGCTGTCGATGATTTAAGTCGCAACCAAAAACACCATAAAAATCTGCAAGCGGTTGAAGCGGGTGTGTTTTTAGCGCGCGATCTGACAAACGCACCTGCAGACATTATGTATCCCGACAGCTTTGCTAACGAAGCCAGAAAACTTAAATCCCTCGGCGTTAAAGTCACGGTATTAGAAGCCAAAGATATCGAACGTCTACAACTGGGCGCCTTAGCTGCTGTAGGTAAAGGCAGCGAGCGCCCACCTAAGTTAGTGGTCGCCCATTGGCCTGGTAGCAAAGACGCGCCAATCGCACTGGTCGGTAAAGGCATCACCTTCGACTCGGGTGGTTACAATATTAAGGCGACAGGTACTTCAATCGCGCGGATGAAGTCAGATATGGCGGGTGCAGCCACTGTGCTTGGCACTATTAAAGCCATGGCGATTCAAAAAGCGCCAGTCAACGTAGTAGCAATTATGCCAATGGCGGAGAACATGGTATCGGGTCATGCAATGATCCCAGGTGATGTGATTAAAACCGCCCAAGGTCTCACCGTTGAAGTGCTCAACACCGACGCCGAAGGTCGCCTAGTGCTGGCCGATGGCCTCTGGTATGCCAGAGAAAATTATAAGCCATCGGTGATTATTGATGTTGCGACACTGACTGGCTCAAAAGTGAGTGCGTTAGGCAATGTTTACGCAGGCTTGTTTACCGATTCTGAGCCTTTAGTGCAGCAGCTAACTTATGCAGGTCAACAGGTTGGCGAAAAGGTCTGGCGCTTACCGTTAGATCAAGCCTATGCGGATGAGCTTAAATCCACTATCGCGGATCTCACAAACACAGGTAAAGAAGGCAGCGCGGGTGCTTCCTCTGCGGCCATGTTCTTAAAACGCTTTGCGGGCGAACAGCCTTGGGCACATTTGGATATCGCGGGCAATGCCTTAACCGCCACTGATACCGCTGTTGTTCCTGCGGGTGCAACAGGTTACGGCGTGCGCTTACTCAGCACTTGGTTAACTCAACCCAAAGCACAGAACTAGAACCTAGAACCTAGAACCTAGAACCTAGAACCTCAGTATCTTGTTTTAATTGTATTTACACTTTAAGGGATATCATTGATATCCCTTTTTTATGCTCGAAATTTATCTTATCTCAATCACCAAAGACCAGCCGACTAAACCCAGACTACACCCAATCACGCCAAACCCGCAGCAGTCGTAGAAAAACCGATTGAGTCCGACCTAATCGCATCACCATTCGACTAAACCGATTAGGATAATAGTTTTTATCCGTTATCTTAATTTTAATCGAGTCGGTAATATGCTTCACATCGACAGGACGCAAGCAAATGTCCTCGTTATGAACTTAAGCCATCATCAACTAAATGGAAGCATAAAATGACTCAATCAATTATCAACAGCACAATCAAACCATTCAAAGCCACTGCATTCCACAATGGTGAGTTCGTTCCAGTAACTGAACAAGACCTGTTAGGTAAATGGTCTGTTGTCTTCTTCTACCCAGCAGATTTTACCTTTGTTTGCCCAACTGAATTAGGCGACATGGCTGATCACTACGAAAAACTGCAAGAAATGGGTGTTGAAGTTTACTCAGTATCAACAGACACTCACTTCACTCACAAAGCATGGCATGACACGTCAGACACCATCAAGAAGATCAACTTCCCAATGCTGGCTGACCCAACAGGCACTATCAGCCGTAACTTCGGCGTGATGATTGAAGAAGACGGTTTAGCACTACGTGGTACTTTCGTGATTAACCCAGAAGGCCAAATCAAGGTCAGCGAAGTTCACGATTTAGGCATCGGCCGTAGCGCTCAAGAGCTAGTTCGTAAAATTCAAGCAGCTCAATATGTTGCTACTCACGATGGCGAAGTTTGCCCAGCTAAATGGCAACCAGGTGACGAAACATTAGCACCGTCTTTAGACCTCGTTGGCAAAATCTAATTTAGCCTGCAAAGCGTCAACCCCGCCAGTCTAGCGTCCCAAGCTGATTGGCGTTACAGCCAACACAGTTGTAGCGCCACGCAGCAAAGGATTAAGCCCGCCCCTGCAAGGGCCTAGACTGGCCCCCTTATTTCTCCCTTTTAAGCGATTTTGGAGTCATCACATGTTAGATGCGAATTTAAAAAATCAACTGCAAACCTATCTGCAAAACCTCAAGAGACCAGTTGAACTTGTCGTGTCTGCAGATGAGAGTAGAAAGTCTCAAGAATTAAAAAGCTTAGCGCAAGACATTGTCAGCCTATCTTCTCTGGTGAGCCTGAAAGAAGTTCAGGGCGAACGCATCCCGGCGATGACAGTGATTAACCCAGAGCTTAATACGCAAATCAGCTTTGCTGGTCTGCCTATGGGTCACGAATTTACCTCACTCGTGCTGGCATTACTGCACACGGGTGGACACCCAATCAAACTCAGCGATGATATTATTGAGCAGATCCGCAATCTGCCAGGCAAATATGCCTTTGAAACTTACGTCTCACTGACCTGCCAAAACTGCCCAGACGTAGTACAGGCACTGAACATGATGGCGGCCATTAACCCGAATATCACCAACGTGATGATCGACGGTGCCCTGTTCCAAGAAGAAGTGACCAGCAAAAACATTATGGCTGTGCCTTCTGTCTACTTAAATGGCGAAGTGTTTGCAGCCGGCCGTATCAGCATTGGCGAGATCCTCAATAAACTGGATACCAATGCCGCAAGCCGTAAGGCCGATGAAATTAATGAAAAAGCGCCATTCGAAGTCTTAGTCGTTGGCGGCGGCCCAGCCGGCGCAGCAGCAGCCATTTATGCAGCACGTAAAGGACTTCGCACCGGTATTGTTGCCGACAAGTTTGGCGGACAAGTGGCTGAAACCGTCGGTATCGAGAACTTTATTTCGGTCAAAGCGACCGAAGGTCCAAAACTAGTGGCAAACCTTGAAGCCCATGTACGAGACTACGAAGTCGACATCATGGACAACCAAAAGGCAGTGTCGTTATCAACAGATGGCTTGTTCGAGCTTGAACTGGCAAGCGGCGCTAAATTACGTAGCCGTACCGTATTGTTAGCCACAGGTGCCCGCTGGCGTGAGATGAACGTCCCGGGCGAGAAAGAATACCGCGGCAAAGGCGTCGCATACTGCCCACATTGTGATGGCCCGTTATTTAAGGGCAAGCGTGTGGCGGTGATCGGCGGCGGTAACTCAGGTATCGAAGCGGCTATCGATCTTGCCAACATAGTAGAACATGTGACTGTGCTGGAATTTGATAAAACCCTGCGCGCTGACGATGTACTGCAACGTAAAGCGGCTTCTATGGGTAACATTAAAATCATTACCCAAGCCATGACCACTGAAGTGACTGGCGATGGTACTCGGGTTAATGGCCTGAACTACACAGACAGAGCCACTGGCGAGAGTCACCATGTCGCACTTGCAGGTATCTTCGTGCAGATTGGGCTAGTACCGAATGCGGAATGGTTAAAGGGCACTATCGATTTAACCCCAAGGGGCGAGATCATAGTCGATGAGCGCGGACAAACCTCAGTCCCAGGTATTTTTGCCGCAGGTGATGTCACTAACTCACCTTTCAAGCAAATTATCATTGCCATGGGCAGCGGCGCGACCGCATCACTGGGCGCATTTGATTACTTAATTCGCCACAGCGATGAAGAAACCGCCGCGACCAAAGCCGCTTAAGGCTTAACTCGTCAACAGACATCAAAGCTAACGCAAAAAAATAGCCAGCATTTGCTGGCTATTTTTTTGATGTTAACTAAGCCATTGATAAGGCTTAGCAGGCCTAATTTGCATTAGCATTTCAGGGGTATCGACCGCTTTAAATCCAAACTGGGCGTAGAGTCCATGGGCATCACGGGTGGCTAACATTATCCGTCTTAAACCTTGTAATTCAGGATGTTCAAGAATTGCTGTTATCATCAACTTGCTTAAACCTAAGCCGCGGTGCGACTCAAGTACAAACACATCGGCAAGATAGGCAAAAGTGGCTTTATCTGTGATTAAGCGGCCAAAAGCCACTTGTTGATTGTCCTTATCAAATACCCCAAAACACAGGCTATTGGCTAGCGCTTTTTGTAGCAGCGCCTTTGGCATGCCCTGCGCCCAATAACTATTACTAATAAAGCCATGGATAACCTCAAGATTCATTTCAGCTTGATCTGTACTGACTCTGTATCCTGTTTCCTGCTGCATTTTCCTTTCTCCGAAATTTTTCGTTAACGTCAGTTCAGGTGTTATTGGCACTCATAAATATCATAAATGCCATCGCTAATAACACCACTTTAGCTAACGAATACAAAGCCCCCGCTAAAGTACCACCGCCATGATAACTAAAGGCTAAGTGGCGATTGATTTCATACTTAAAGGATTTAGCTAAATAACGGTAAGCGAGAAAGTAAAACAAGGAGGCTGCGGGCCAAATCCCCATAAGCAGCATTTGCCCCTGAGCCTTAGTGGTGAGTAAGGTTGAGATAAACGGTATGCTTAAGCAGACAACATATATCCAAGCAAAACGCTTAAGTAACTGGCGGATTTTTTTATCGGATAATGATTCCAACTTCACTCCTTGTCATCTTACATAGCTTCGATTTGCTCAACCATAAGTTGCAGCGAAAAATTGCCGCGATACTCATTCACATCGAGTTTATACACAACACGAGCATGATTAATCGTCGCATCTGGCCAAGTGTGCAAATCCACATTAAAGGCAATGGCATCGAGCATCACAGTGCCGCATTGGGTTTCGAGTACGAGCTTAAGGTGGCGCTCACCGACAAGACGTTGTTGCACTATCGTAAAGTAGCCATCGAATAACGGCTCTTCGAAAGCTTGTCCCCAAGGTCCCGCATTACGCAGTAACTGAGCCATTTCAAGATTCAACTCTGCGGGAGTGAGTTCGCCATCGGACCAAAGCTCGCCCGTTAACAACTCAGGTTTAAGCTGCTCACGCACCGCATCATCATAGGCTTTGGCAAATGTCGCAAAACTGCCCGCTTTGAGCGATAAACCCGCCGCCATTGCATGACCACCAAATTTGATAATCAGTCCCGGATGGCGAGTGTTCACTAACTCCAATAAGTCGCGCATATGCAAGCCTTTGATCGAACGCGCCGAGCCTTTAATTTCACCATTGCCCGCATCGGCAAAGGCAATCACGGGTCTATGGTATTTGTCTTTAATGCGCGAGGCCAAAATCCCGATCACGCCTTGATGCCAATCCTCTTGAAATAAAGCAATCCCCCAAGGTAACTCGGCTTCGTTAAGCTTTAAGTGCTCTAGGCTTTTTAAGGCTTCCTGCTGCATGCCGACTTCCAGCTCACGGCGTTCTTGATTCAATCCGTCAAGCTCTGCCGCCATGCGCCGCGCATACATCATGTCTTCGCAGAGTAAGGTTTCGACCCCAAGTGCCATTTCATCCAACCGGCCTGCGGCATTAAGCCTTGGGCCCACAGCAAAACCAAAGTCAGATGCGACAATGCGCGCCGGATTTCGCTTCGCCACTTCAAGCAACGCAGTAATCCCCACACGGCAACGCCCGGCTCGCACGCGCTGTAAACCTGCTTCAACCAAAATACGATTATTGGCATCGAGTGATACCACATCGGCAACGGTGCCGAGGGCAACGATGTCGAGTAATGTGCCTAAATTAGGCTCAGCAATACCATGGGTTTGATACCAGTTTCGCGTCCGTAATTCAGCCCTTAATGCCGTCATCAAATAAAAGGCCACGCCGACACCCGCTATCGATTTGCTGGCAAATGGACAGCCCGGTTGGTTAGGGTTCACTATCGCATCGGCAGCGGGTAACTCATGTCCGGGTAAATGATGGTCGGTAATCACCACTTGCATACCAAAGGCTTTGGCCGCCGCAACACCGTCAATTGATGAAATGCCATTATCAACTGTGATGAGTAGCTCAGCCTGTTTGGAGGCCGCAACTGCAACAATTTCAGGGCTTAAGCCGTAGCCGTAATCGAAGCGATTGGGGATCAAATAATCCACTTTCACCGCGCCCATCATCCGCAGCGCCAACATACACACACTGGTCGATGTGGCGCCGTCTGCGTCAAAGTCACCCACGATCAAAATCGACTTATTAGCCTGCATTGCATCGGCGATAAGCACCGCGGCTTCGGGCAACCCTTTCATGGTTTCAGGTCTTAATAGACCCTTAAGGACAAGCTCGCATTCGTGGGTGAGCGCACCACGGCGAGCGTAAAGCTGCTTCAATAGCGGCGAAAGATGAGCGGGTAAATGGCTATCATCAACGGTTGGGCGACGGACTATCTTATGGATCAAGGGACTCAAACTCTCATGAAATCGTGGCAATAAGATAACAAAAAGGTGAGCCTTAAGCTCACCTTTCGTGGGATAAATTTTACATTTTAGGCTGTTACTGACGTGCCTCTAAGGTGCGTAATAAGTCTTCAGGCGGTTGATAACCAGGGATCATATTGCCATCTTCTAATACGATTGCAGGCGTACCATTGACACCAAAGGTTGTGCCTAACGCATATTGTTCAGCAATTTTAGCATCACATGTTGCCGCGGCAACTTTGCTGCCCGCTTTAGCATCAGTCATGGCTTTTAATGGATCTTTAGCACACCAGATAGCTTGCATCTCATCGGCATTAGCTGATGGCACACCCGCGCGCGGGAAGGCTAAGTAACGCACTGTAATACCAAGTTTATTGTAGTCAGACATTTGGCTATGCAATTTACGGCAATAACCACAGCTAACATCGGTAAATACAGTGACCACGTGTTTTTCGTTTTTCGCTTTATAGACAAGCATATTCTCTTCAAGCGGCTTCATCATTTCTAAACGCGGACCCGCTAATGCGGCTTCGGTTAAGTTTTTCATGCCCTTATCGATATCATACACACTACCGTGGAATAGTTTTGAACCATCACGGCTAATATAGAGCACGCCGCGGTTGGTCATGGCTTGATACAAGCCCTCAATTGGTGAGTCCTGCATAGAAATGACTTCAACATCTAACATCTCACCGAGTTTTTGCTTAATCGCAGCGGTATCGGGAGACGTCGCAGTAGCAGCGCTGGCAAGTGGTGCAACTAGGAGGGCAAAAACTAAGGATAATGCTGGGGTCAACTTCATGGGACATCCTATAAATTGTGTCGCTACAACGAGATATTGGGGCCGTTCTAACTCGAGATATTCAATAGACCCTGTATAGGGGCAAAAAGTTACAGACAAGCCGCGCGGAAAGCAAATTTATGCTGTAACTAAATCCTTTTTTAGCCTCTAGGATGATGCTGTTGATGCAATTCCTGCAATCTTGCCCGTGCGACATGGGTATAAATCTGTGTCGTCGATAAGTCGCTGTGACCTAATAACAGTTGGACAACCCGCAGATCGGCACCGTGATTGAGCAAATGAGTGGCAAAAGCATGTCGTAAAGTGTGCGGTGATAATGCAGTTTCAATCCCCGCACGCAGAGCATAAAGTTTAATCCGATGCCAAAAAGTTTGCCGCGTCATCATCTGCCCGCGTTTCGACGGAAATACCACATCAGATTGTTTATTACCGAGCAACTCTTGGCGAGCAAATTTCATGTAGCCCTCCACTTCGGTAATAGCCAATTCCCCCAGCGGCACAAGACGCTCTTTGCCACCCTTGCCCACAATACGTACTAAGCCTTGGCGCAAACTCATTTGCTCCATGGTCAAGCCGACAAGTTCACTCACCCTGAGGCCAGTTGCATACAAAAGCTCTAGCATTGCCTTGTCACGGCATTCGACGGCATCATCCACATTGGGCTCAGACAGTAAACGGTCAACCTGCGACTCACTCAGAGAATCCGGCAAATGACGCGTTAACTTAGGCGACTCGACTAAGGCCATAGGATCGGCTGAAATCTGCTTGATCTGCACCAAATAAGTATAAAAACGCCGTAAACTGCTGAGCAGTCGAGCGCTACTGGTACGCGCAAAATTCTGCTCAACTCTAAAGGCCAGATATGCCCTAACATCGGCCTGAGAAACCGCAAGTAACGTCACTCCTTGCTGACCTTGATAACGATCAAAATGGCGTAGATCGGTACGATAGGCCGATAGCGTGTTATCACTCAGTCCCTTGCTTGACCAAAGATCATCAAGAAAAGCATCGATAAGTGGATCTGGCATATAGGTTTTAGGCACAAATACTCCATAAAAAAACGGCGTAATCAAATGATACGCCGTTGATATTAATTTAAATATGTCTAAGCCTGCATAAGCTTAACTGAGTTAAGCATAAAGACGAGAACTCGAATGCAAAGCCTAGGCTGCAGCCGTTTGACCACGGCCACGACCGAATACTAAACACAGTGCAATCGTCGCAATGGTCGGCAATAACCAAGCCATACCTTCTTCATAGAGTGGCAGCTTAGATAACACTGGAGACATAACATTCACTATATGGATAAAAACCTGTGCTAAGCCATTAATGGCTTGACCATCAGCGTCAGTCAAACTTTTCGCTGCCACTTTAAGACCATCGAAGATGCCGAAAAACAGTGCCACGCTCAGTACTGCACGATGTGCAAACTGTGGATTCGCAAAATAAGCGGTCAGGAAAGTCACAACCACAAGAGCAATAGCCACAGGATAAATCGTCATTAATACGGGAATACTAATAGCAATCAACTGACTTAGGCCCACGTTCGCAATCACAGCGCATATCAAGCTTAAAAAGACCACGAGGAAACGGTAAGACAGTTTAGGCATCAGCTCATTAAAGAACTCAGAACACGCACTCACTAGCCCAACCGCAGTGGTCAAACAAGCTAAAGTCACGACTGATGACAACAAGACTGAGCCTAGTTCACCAAACTCGCGGGTCACGTAATTTGTTAATATTTCGCCACCATTTTTAGTGCCGATAGCGATATCGCCAGCGGTTGCACCTAAAAAGAACAAGGACACATACACAAAAGTTAAACCAGCGGCGGCAATAAAGGCTGCACGGATTAGATACTTAGTTTGATCACTGGGTTGGTCAATGCCCTTTTTACGCAGGATATCAATAATCAACATACCAAACATCAAGGATGCTAACGTATCCATAGTGTTATAGCCTTCCAAAATACCTTTGGTCAGCGGATGCTGTTGGTAATCCCCCACTGCTTGGCCCACTTCGGATGCAGGTAAAAACAGCACTGAAACGGCTAATCCGACCAACAAAATCAATAAAATAGGCGTTAATACTTTACCTACGCTATCGAGCAACTTACCAGGGAAAAGCGCCAGCAACATAGTGACAGCGAAGAAACCTAATGTGTATAGCAGTTGCGTCAGGTTTAATTCCAAACTGCCCAGCAAAAACGTTGCCGTAGTGTCATCGATAAATGGCTTAGCGCCAATCTCGTAAGCCACTAATCCCGTACGCGGCGCAGCAAAAGCAGGGCCGATAATAATGTAAATCGCGACGGCCAATGTCGTTGCTGCAAATACTGGCAGCATAGCCATAACCTTACCTTGAGCCTTAGCGACAGCAATCAGTCCAACTAAAGGTAAACCTACGGCGGTAATCAAAAAACCCAACATGGCGAGGGGCATATTTTCGCCCGCTAACATACCCGCGAATGGTGGAAAAATTAGGTTTCCCGCACCTAAAAAGAACGCAAAGGTCATAAAACCTAAGCCTAATGTATCTCCGATACTCATCTGATTGTCTTGCACTGGAAGCCCCATCTTGTCTTATTGTTTTTTTACAAACTTAAGTGATTATGTGTCGATTAGCCATAGCTAAAACAAAGCCCATCCGGAGTGCAAATCTATGTTTACACAATTCCGTGGTAAATATGTTCGATATCTGCCGAGTTTATAAACGATGGCGAACGTTTATGTAGCCTAACTGACGACTAATTCACCAACAAACTCGTTTACCTATCCGTTAATCTTAAAAGTGATTAAAAATGGGGGCGAAACTAATACCAGACTTAAAGCATCAATACAAGACAACAAGTCCGTTCAGGCAAAAAAAGCTAAATAATGCTAATTAACTGCTAATAAAAGGTTTCTAAGGCAATAAATTAAAGCGTTAATTAAGTGAAATCAGTATTACCACGTAAAATAGTAAATGATTTGGCGACACAAATTCATACAGCTAGGACAGATGCGACTGTTTAAAAACATTAGCTAAAAACGAGGGCTAGAATTAGAATATTGCGCGCCCAATATTGGGCCTAAATCACTTTAGAACGGCAAAATTAACTCCCCATGGCATTCACTTTTAAACAATTTCATATCGATGACATGAATTGCGGCATGGCCGTAGGCACAGACAGCGTCGTCCTTGGGGCATGGGCACAACTGACCACCGCGAAATCAATCTTAGATATAGGCGCAGGCAGCGGCTTACTCAGTTTAATGGCCGCTCAGCGCAGTCAAGCACATATCACCAGTGTCGAATTAGACACCAATGCCGCCCACGCTTGCCAACATAACTTCCACAATAGTCCTTGGGCTAATCGACTGACCTTAGTCAATAGCAGCATCCAAGATTTTTGCCAACAAACTGAGTATCAAGGGTATTTTGATCATATAATTTGTAATCCCCCCTATTTTGAGCAAGGCACGCAAGCGATACAATCCCAGCGCGCTATGGCCCGCCACACAGATAGCTTAAGCTTTACCGCACTACTCGATGCCATTCATGTGTGCCTAGCACCGCAAGGAAAGGCAAGCCTCATATTACCAATGCAGAGTATGGCCCGTTTCGACGAAATATTAACGCACTCTCAGCTCAATTTGATTGAAATAACCAACCTTATCAGCATTGTAGGGAAAAGCGCTAATCGAGTACTCTGCGTACTCGCCCACAAGACTCATCCACAAATGGCTCCAAAGCTCAGTGATATCACTATTCGTGAAAGTTCAGGCCAATACACACAAACCATGGTGCAATTGGTTCGAGATTTTTACCTTAAATACTGATATCGAGTCCAATCCTGACACATTAAGTAAAGCTCGCTAAGTTTGGCAAATTTAACGAAAGGTCCAATTTCTCACAAATTAAATGCTAATACATTGACCTAAAAGTAATTAACTTATGCCAATTACCATAAAACTTTACTGACACAGAAGATAAACACAGGAGATCTAGATAAGTTATTTAAGTTAACCGCCATAACCTTTATAATGCTTCGCTATTATCCGTCGAGACGCTGCGCATGCAATTTGAAGATTTCCAGCTTGACCCTAGCTTATTAGAGTCGCTTAATGCCATGGGGCATCATTCACCCACTACGATTCAGCAAGAAACGATTCCTTACGCCTTAGAGCAAAGAGATATTCTTGCGCGCGCCCCGACAGGAACAGGTAAAACAGCGAGCTTTTTACTGCCATCGCTACAACATTTGATCGACTTCCCCCGTCGTTTTGCGGGACAAGCAAGGGTGCTAATCCTCACGCCAACCCGTGAGTTAGCTAGCCAAATCCACCGTTATGCGAGTCACCTAGCCACGGGCCAAGGTTTAGATATTGCTATCGTTACTGGTGGCGTTCCTTATGGACCACAGGAAGAGGCCTTAGCAGGCAACGTCGATATTCTGGTCGCGACCCCAGGCCGCCTGATGGAATATTTAGACAAAGGCAATTTCAACGCCCAAGAAGTCGATATCTTAATTATCGACGAAGCCGATCGCATGTTAGACATGGGCTTCTCTTCTGTGGTGCAAGCCATTGCTATTGAGGCCCAAGGCCGCAAACAGAACATGCTGTTTTCTGCCACCTTAGAAGGCGGCGGTGTACAACGTTTTGCCCGTGAAGTGTTAAACGACCCGATTGAAATCGATGTTGAAGCCCCTCGCAGTGAAAAAGCCAAGATCCACCAATGGATCCACTTAGCCGATGATAAAGAGCATAAATTTGCGCTGTTGTGTCATCTGCTACGCCAAGAGGATGTCAAACGGACTATCGTATTTGTGAAAACCCGCGACATCGTTTCTAGCCTAGAAGGCCAGTTACTTAAAGTCGGTATTCCCTGCGCCTTTATGCGTGGCGATATGGAACAGAAGAAACGCTTCCAAGCCTTGAGTCGCTTTACTAAAGGTGAAGTCAATGTCTTGTTGGCGACCGATGTGGCTGCACGCGGTATCGATATCGACGATATCACCCATGTGATCAACTTCGATATGCCACGTTCTGCCGACACTTATATCCACCGCATTGGCCGTACTGGCCGCGCTGGCGCAAAAGGTACCGCGATTTCGCTTGCCGAAGCCCACGACATGCGTATCGTCGGTAAAATCGAACGTTATATCGAGCAACCGTTGAAACGCCGCGTGATCGAAGAGCTGCGTCCAAAGAATAAAGAAGCGCGCACACCGGGTAAGAAAAAAGCCAAAGTGAAAGCGAAAGAAGCTGCGAAGAAAACGAGCAAGAAAGAAGCGGCAAAGAAAGCGAGTAAAATCGCCCGTAAGAAAAAATAACACCCGCTTAAATTCACCAAACTAAAGCCGCTATATGCGGCTTTTTTATTACCAAAATATAACTTACGTGGGTGATTTTACTAAAAATATCCTGCTATGTTTAATTATATAGAATGAAATGCGGCGGATTTAGAGCGGTTAACCCCAATGCGTATTCATTCTTATTTCAATATATTCCAATCACCTAACTGAACCTTTCATCACCTTTCTGCTCTAATTTTCGCCCAAATATCGATGCATGATGCGCATATCTGTCGCGGCATCACTTTTAGAAACATTTAATTTACAAAAATAAATTTATTGGCGTGGCCGACTCTGCTACTTTAACCCCATTACGCGATTAGCATGGATTTAACCATTATATGATGAAGACCCTACTGAGGAGACTGTCTCCTTTTCTTATTCTGCTGCTGTTTGTCTTTGGCGCAGCCTTATTAATGCAAACGAAGGAGGCGCCAGAACAAAAACCTGAAGAGATGCCCATTCCTATCGTTGATGTCACGCAAGTGACTCAGCAAACAGTATCGCTAAACTTACCTTCCTACGGCGTGGTTACCCCAAAGTATAAAACCCAACTCGTAACCGAAGTTCAAGGCAGAATGCTCACTATCTCCCCTCATTTTGTTGCAGGTGGCATAGTCAAGAAAGGCGACCAATTAGCGCAAATCGAGCCCTCTGATTACGAGGCTGACTTAATGCAAGCCGAAGCGACGCTGGCCCAAGCCACCGCCGCACTGAACGAAGAAATAGCCCGTGGTGAAGTCGCTAAAATCGAATTCAAAGGCTACGACAAGGGCTTGCCCCCAGAGTTAGGTCTACGTATCCCGCAACTCAAAAAAGAACAAGCTAACGTAAAATATGCACAAGCAGCACTGGCGCGCGCCCAACGTAACCTTGAGCGCACAGTTATTCGCGCGCCCTTTGATGGCATAATCAAAGTTAGAAATGTCGATTTAGGTCAATACGTTAGCTTAGGCACTAATCTAGGTGAGCTCTACGATACTAGCGTTGCCGAAATCCGCTTACCCATTTCTAATGATGATTTAGCCTATTTAGAGTCTGTCGACAATCCCGATACCCAAGTCACGCTTAGCGCCTCTTTGGCGGGCAAAGAAAATACTTGGGAAGGTAATATTATCCGCAGTGAAGGTGTTATCGATGCCGAAAATCGCATGGTGTATTTAGTCGCAGAAATCAAAGATCCCTATCTGCGCGCGAATAAAGTGCCAGGTAGCTTACCACTTAAATACGGCAGCTTCGTCAATGCAGTCATCAAAGGTCGCACTGTCGATGGCATAGTCAAATTGCCCCGCCATGTGGTTCGTAACGACCAAGTCGCGCTAGTCAACGACAAAAATATCATTGAAATGCGCCAAGTAAATGTAGTTCGTAGTGATTTAGAAAATGTGTTCATCAAAGACAGTCTAAAAACGGGCGAACGCGTCGCTACGACCCACTTCAACAGTATGGCAAATGGGCAAATGGTCAAAATCTTAGGTGAAGCGGCCTTGCCCACTGAGACACCAAAAGAAAATACTCCTGAATCGAGTCTTGCGGCCGCTGGAGTCAAATAATGGACACTCAAAAAGGGATCTTAGCTTGGTTCGCCCGCAACAGTGTAGCCGCGAACTTATTAATGTGTGTTCTGCTCATCGGCGGCCTGTTCAGCAGTATTTTGATTAATAAAGAGGTTTTTCCTTCTTTCGAACTCAATTTATTAAATATTTCCGTCGCCTATCCAGGTGCGGCGCCACAGGAAATCGAAGAAGGCATCAACATCAAGATTGAAGAAGCCATCCAAGATATCAACGGCATCAAGAAAGTGACTTCTGTGGCTAGCGAAGGCGTTGGCTCGATTACCGTTGAAGTTGAAGACGGTTACGAAGTGCAGACCATTCTCGATGAAGCCAAACTGCGGTTAGATGCAATTTCAACCTTCCCAGTGAACATCGAAAAACCGAATATCTCTCAAATCAAACCTGAGAATAACGTCATTTGGGTTTCTGTTTATGGCGATATGACACTCCACGATATGAAAGAATTGGCTAAGTCGGTGCGTGACGATTTAACCCAACTCCCCGCTGTAACCCGTGCGAAAGTCACAGGGGTGCGCGATTATGAAATCGGTATTGAAGTTTCTGAGAATAAGTTGCGAGAGTACGGTTTGACCTTCTCGCAGGTCGCATTAGCAGTGCAAAACTCTTCCTTAGACTTACCAGGCGGCTCTATTCGTGCTCAAGATGGCGATATCCTATTGCGCACCAAAGGCCAAGCCTACACGGGCGATGACTTTGCCAATATAGTCGTCACAACTCGCGCCGACGGTAGCCGCGTGATGCTGCCACAAGTGGCGACCATCAAAGATGATTTCGAAGAACGTTTGGAATATACCCGCTTTAACGGCAAACCCGCTGCGATTATTGAAGTTACCAGCATTGATGATCAAAACGCCTTAGACATTGCAGACCAAGTCAAACAGTACGTCGAGCAGCGCCGCGCCACACTGCCAGCTAACGCTCAACTCGATACTTGGGGTGATATGACCCACTATCTCCAGGGCCGCTTAGACATGATGATGTCGAACATGTTTTACGGTGCCTTGTTGGTGTTTATCATCTTAGCCATGTTCCTCGATCTGAAGTTAGCATTTTGGGTCATGATGGGGATACCCGTGTGTTTCCTCGGCACTATGTTGGTCATGCCACTCGAACCTTTCTCCATGACGATCAACATGTTGACCCTATTCGCTTTTATCTTGGTGCTCGGAATAGTGGTGGATGATGCCATTGTCATCGGCGAGAGTGCCTACACAGAGGTCGAACGCCACGGTCACTCGGTTGAGAACGTGATCCGCGGCGCGCAAAAAGTGGCGATGCCCGCGACCTTCGGGGTCTTAACCACAATTGCGGCATTTATTCCCATGTTAATGGTTTCTGGCCCTATGGGGATTATCTGGAAATCCATCGGTATGGTGGTCATCCTCTGTTTAGCCTTCTCACTGGTAGAGTCTAAGTTCATTCTGCCAGCGCATTTAGCGCACATGAAGTTTAAAAAACCTGGCGCACCAAAGGGATTCTTTGGCCACCTAAAAGCCAATTTTAACGACAGAGTGCAATACTTTATTCACCACAGTTATCGCAACTTTCTCGAGCGCTGTATCAAACACAGATACAACGTGGTCGCGGCCTTTATCGGTGTATTGATTCTGTCGATTGCCTTAGTCGCCAGTGGCAAAGTGCGCTGGGTATTTTTCCCAGACATTCCCTCAGACTTTATTCAAGTTGAGCTTGAAATGGATGAAGGCAGCTCCGAAGGTAACACCTTAAAAGTGGTACAGAGCATAGAAGAAGCCCTGTACAAGATGAACGAAAAAATGGAGAAAGATAACGGTTATCAAGTGGTGAAGCACAGCTTTATCAATATGAGCTCCCGTACCTCGGCCTTCATTTTTGCAGAACTGACGAAAGGTGAAGACCGTGAAGTCGATGGCGTGACGATTGCTGCGGCCTGGCGTGAACAATTACCCGAGCTTTTGTCGGTCAAAAAACTCAGCTTTAACGCGAGCACCAACGATGCCGGCGGCGATATTTCCTTCAGATTGACCTCGAGTGACCTCGATGAGCTGTCCGCAGCCTCTAAAGAATTGAAGCAAAAACTCGCCAGCTATGAAGGCGTGTACGATATTGCCGACAACTTTTCATCGGGCAGCCATGAAATTCGCCTCAAGATACGCCCAGAAGCAGAAGCCCTTGGCCTGACGCTTTCCGATTTAGCTCGCCAAGTACGTTATGGTTTCTACGGTTACGAAGCCCAACGGATTTTGCGTAATAAAGAAGAAATCAAGGTGATGGTGCGCTACCCATTAGAGCAACGTCGTACTGTAGGTTATCTTGAAAATATGCTGATCCGCACGCCAACAGGCACTTCGGTTCCCTTCTCGACCGTGGCACAAATTGAAAAAGGTGAATCCTACGCCTCAATTACCCGTGTTGACGGCAAGCGAGCGATTACCATCACGGCAAATGCCAACAAAAACATCGTTGAACCTTCAAAAGTAGTGCAAGAAATCCAAAAAGATTACCTGCCACAATTGCAGGCCAAGTACCCTAAAATCCAAACTGCACTGGACGGTGGCAGTTTGGATGAACAGAATGCCATGGTCGGTTTGATGCAAGGCTTCTTCTTTGCGCTGTTCACCATTTATGCTTTGATGGCCGTGCCACTTAAATCCTACAGTCAGCCGTTAATCATCATGTCTGTGATCCCCTTCGGGATTATCGGCGCCCTGTTTGGTCACTTGATTCAGGGACTCGCGATGAGCGTGTTAAGTCTCTGCGGCATAGTGGCATTAGCGGGAGTGGTGGTGAACGACTCCTTGATTTTGGTGGACTTTGTGAACCGTGCGCGGGAGCAAGGGCAATCGGCCAGGCAGGCGGCGGTCGATTCAGGCTGTTATCGTTTTAGGGCGATCATCCTGACGTCACTCACCACCTTCGTCGGCTTAGTGCCTATTATTCTCGAACGTAGTTTGCAGGCGCAAATAGTGATCCCTATGGCGACATCCCTCGCCTTCGGTATCCTGTTCTCGACCGTTGTGACGCTAATTTTAGTACCCTTGCTGTACATCATACTCGACGACGTTAAGCGCACTAGCAGCCGCTTCTTCCATTGGTGGTGGCAGCCTAAAAAAGACCATGAAGTGGACTTTACACCTGAGCATTTAGAGCCGCCAGTCCCCACTGACTATAAAAAAGACTATCTATAGGAAGTAAACTAGAAGCAGTTAATCAATATATTGAACCTTAAAAAGAGAGCTTAGGCTCTCTTTTTAATCCTCAGTGCGAGTCAATAACCTCTCAATCATCTATGTCATTTTGAGTCTGCCGCGAGTGGCTTGAGCTTTCAAGTTGCGATCTAGTTGACAGTTATCGCATCAGGCTTTCGCTACACTGTGTCTAAGTCGTCAGCTATCGTTAGAATGAAACCCATCATTATGTCTGAGCATCTGCACAAGCAAAATATTGATAAACCACAAGTTGTCACCACAGAAACCCTAGCGAACGGTCACATAACAGATGAAGTTTGCACGAATGAAACCTGTGCGACTGAAACGCTTGTCTATGATATTCGTCGCAGTCGCTACCTTAATATTACGGGTCGCTGCACCCTGCGCTGCACGTTTTGTCCAAAACATAATGGCAGTAAACAGATCCACGAATATCAACTGGCACTGTGTCACCAACCTAAGCCCGAAGAAATTATTCCACTGCTTGGCGATGTTAAAGACTTCGAAGAATATGTGTTTTGTGGCTATGGTGAACCGACCTTAAATCTTCCAACCTTGCTGGCGGTGGCGAAAGAAATTAAACAAAGAGGCGGACGAGTACGTATTAATACCGATGGTTTAGGTAATTTAGTCCATAGGCGCAATATTTTGCCAGAACTGGCCAACTGCGTTGATAGTTTATCCATTTCCCTCAATGCGGATAATGAAGCCGCCTATATGGAACATTGTCGCCCCAAACTCGCCGGTTCTTATGCCGCCGTACATGCTTTCATCGCATTAGCGCCACACTATATTGAAACGGTACAAGTTTCAGCCATCGAAGGATTAGCGGGTGTTGATATCGACATCTGTCGTGAACAAGTTGAATCCTACGGCTGCGAATTCAAGCATCGCATATTAGGCGCCTTAGGCTAAACGACATTCTAATACAGCCAAAATCGACTGAAATACCCAAGCAGATAACACTGTCGATTACGTGAGTGGTACATGTGTGAATCGTCTTAACTTTTACTCAAGAAATCTTGCTGAGTAACTTGGCACTGTCGTAACAATTCTTTCGTGTTAACATAGCGAAATTAACAGTTCACCCACTCATAATCGGTTCATGCTGAAGAATAACCCAAGCACGTATCCCGCTGCGCCACTGCTCTCTTTAACTCAAGGGATCTATTGGTCGCATCAACGCTTACTCGCTATTGCAAGCCAGCTTTCTATGCTGGTGATTGGCATGATTATTTTAACTCACTTAATCATTACGTTAGGTGAACGACGCCTGCAAGAAGAGTGGGCAACGCAAAGATACAGTGAACTGCAAACCATAGGCTCATTGATCGCAGATAAAGTGTCTTTTCAGCAATTTCGAACCCAAATTTTCGCCAATGGGGAACTGCTAAAACAATACTTAAGCAATCCTACCGCCAAGCAACAACTTAAATTGCAGGAAAACTGGCAAGATCTAGTAAAACATATTCCTGAGTTACTCGGCATTGCACTGTACGATCCCCAAGGTAACTATAAATTCTCAACGCCCCCTAATTTCAATAAAGATGCCTTACCACCGACCTTACTTGGAGCGAGTCGGAGCATGGGTGGCAAGGAGGTCTATACCTCACCGCTGGAATTTGTTCCGATAGACGGCATGCTTGAACCTTATATGTATCAAATGGCGTGGCTCGAGAAGCCCGATCAGAGTTCTATCGGTTATCTGGTGACGTACAACTCTATGGTAAAAATGCTGGAGGCCATAAAACCAGCCTTTTCGAGCAATAAGTCCCCTATGTTAGTGCTGGATACTCAAGGATTACTCTATGCTGGCGCGAGCGATCTCGCCCCTCTAAGCAATATGCCAGAGACCTTAGGAGCAAGTTTAAGACAGAGCTATCCGGCCCTGTGGCGCGATATGTCCATGAGCAACTTTGGACAATTCCACGGTGAAGAAGCCACTTATGTTTACCTTAAAATCGAACTCACAGCCCAACCTGAGACTCACAGAGAATATTTTTTACTCTCCTATGTGCGCAACTCAGACATAGCTGCTCGTTTCTCACAATGGCAAAACATTGTCATTGTGGCATCGTTAATATTAACGGTTTTAGCCGCTTGGGTTGTACTACTCAGCCACATGTATCGCTTACAACAGCGTTCACGCCAATACAGTATTGATGTTGCTAATGGCTTATTTAATAGTGACATCGGCTTTATGATGGTCAACGAAAATGCCAGAGTCATCAGTGCCAATACTAAAGCGGCACAAGCGACCTTAGTACCATTAGATGAACTGACAGACCGAAGCCTACAGCGTACCTTATGCCTCGATGATAAAACCTACACGGAGTTAATGGAGCAGGTACATAAAACCGGTCAATGGTCTGGTGAAATCAGTCTAGAGAGTATCGATGGCCCTACTTTACGCGTTCATATCCGCCAAGCACCAAGGGCGAGCCGAGGCTCACCACATCTATTAATCACCCTTGAGGACATCAGTGAGTTAATCAGCAGCAAACAAAATGCTTTTCTCAGTGAGCTTTTATGCGATAACACAGTCGCGACAGCCCTCACAGATGCTAACGGTAAACTGATTAAAATCAATCCTGTATTCGATGCGTTAATGCAACTCAATGGCGATTTAAATCAAGATTTAGCGTCATTACTCGCGAATGATTTAGGCAATCAATGGCAGAGGATCAGCGCCCAAATTGCCATGCAAGGTCAGTGGCAAGGGCAAATTCTATGCTCACCTAAACAGGCGCATTCCAATTGTTTGCAAGCCACATTGAAGGGCCATGTGGCTGCCGATGGTGAGATTGATTATATCGTCTGCACTTTAGAGCAAGCCGCCGAGCGTGGTCGAGGCACAGAGAAGCGTAACCTTGTACCCCATCGCAGTACTATTCTGCTGAATTTGGCAGATTTAGAACGTTACTTTAACTCTCTGCCGCCACCAAGCCGTCTCAGTTCAAGCTTACTGTTAATGGATATCAATCCAGAGGGCATGCTAAGCCACATGAGTGATATCGACCAACTGGCAAATCGTCAGCAAGAAATAGAAGTGCAATTATTGCTTGAAATTCCAGCTAATTATCAAATTCTGCATTGGCAGCTAGGGAAGCTCATTGTGATGTTACCTGACACAGACGCCACCCATGCGCACAACTTTGCCCTCAATATGATGGAAAAGCTCAATGGTAATGGCTTAGGGGAAGGTATTAGTATTGGTATTGCGGGTTATCAAGAAGGCCAGACATTAGAGCAATATTTGAATAATGCCGAAGTCGCCCTAAAACGGGCGAAGCAAAATAACGATCAGAATATCGGTCAAGCCTTTACTCGTCATCAATCGTAGATTCGGGTGCATTAACTGAGTCAGGCAACTGACTCTGGGTAATTTCTATGATTGCCGAGCGGTTCATGGTGATTTTATAGCGGATATACTGCGGGGCTTCGCGCCCATCACGCAACACTAAAATCAGGTTGACTTGATAGCGCCGCTCAACCGATTCATAACTAATTTTGCCTTCAACTTCCTTATAAATCTTCGCTTTACCCCGTTCTAAATAACGGGCAAAAGGCACTAAGCTAAAGCTCACTTGCTCTTGAATAGTCGAATATCCCGCTTGAAATTCACTCTGATTCACCTTAGTGGCGATTTTATAGTGCAGAATTTCCGCATCGACCTTATTTTGGCTATGTCTGTGCTTTAGAATGTCACTGACTTTTTCGGGTAGATCTTGCTGACGCATAAACTCAAGCCATACCAACTGCTTAGCGATAACCGCCTGACTCGTAGTATCCCGTAAAATGCGGCTCCAACGTGGTCGACCCCGCTGAATAAATCGCCACATGGCATTGCGCACATCGTCCTTAAAGATTTCCCTGAAACCGTAGATCACGGCTAAGGTCAGCACTAGCGCAATAGTAAAACCACTAAAGGCGCCCTGCGCTTGAATTATCAACGCAGACACCACCAACATCACTAACGCGGTTGCCAGTCCTGTCGTAAACTTTTTAAGGCCAATCCCTAAAGGCTTTAACTCTTCTTTGAGTACCACACCTTGTTGGATTAAACGGCGCAACAACAACATCTTGTTAGAGATACGGTTAGGATCTTGCTTAGTTTGCGCAGAGTTGTACTTATGCTCATCACGATAGGCACATTCATTACGGCAGAGCGTGAGTACCCGCTCTAAAATATCGTTGAAATCACTGGTACGAGTGGCATAAGCGAGCACTTTGAGTAACTGCTGCTCACAAAACCAAGACAAGTAGTTATCAGCATTTTCAAAGTAAGATTTCCATTTAGGATCACCTGGTTCGTTACGACGAAACTTTTTCAGCAACTGGGCAATTTGTTCGCGTAATTCGTCGAGGGCAAAATAAAAATGGGTTACATCTGTGATTTGATTGAGTTCTTTAACATCGTTTTCAACCGCAACCGCAAACTGATAGGCGAAGAGATTTAGGTACAACCTGAACTCTTCAACAGTACGGCGATTTAAACTGGCAAAACGCCCCTGCACCAGAGGTAAGTGCAAGCCTTCTGAATAGTATGAGCGACGTCCAACTATTGAGCTGTAGTAGTACTCTTCTTCATTGAGCGTGCGCGAACCTATGCCCATTTCCTTAGGTAAAAAGAAATAGAGATCAAGCTGACGATTATCGCCCTTTTCCATCTGATGGCTGAACTTAATCGACAGGGATTCTTCTTGCTTTACACGTATCTTAGACACAACACCCTTTTCATGAATCCCTCACTGGAGACTCACCACAGTAATCACAAATCAATGAGCACTAATCTTAACTGAAATAAACTCAAATTCACTGATTAAATTCGACTATTTACGATTCTGCATCCACAAATGGTATTGCTAGGCTGAAAAAGGACCACGGCATAATCTTTGGTATCATCCATATCTAACACCTCGATACTGAGATTGTGCATTTCCGAGTCATTAAAATGTAAGCTGCTGATATAGGATAGATATTTCATATGTTCTGGCCAATTTTTTTGCTTTTCAATTTCAGATTCCGTTTTCGTTTTAACGGTAACTTTATAGGTCATGCTATTGGCCTCAATACTGTCGACTTTGCCTTGCATTAAAATATTGCCCGCACTCGTACCGTCAATATTAAAGTAACGATAATTGATCTGCGTATTGTCAGCGGCAATCAAAACATCCACGAGTAGGTAAAATTTACCGTCACTGCTAACACTCGCGCTGCCGCTAGAATTGGCACTAGAATGGCGGTCGAATAATTCAGAGCTGCAATTTAAAATCATCGTCTGATTAGTAGCCGACTGTTTGTATATCACACCGCAAGCCATAATCAATGCCGACAAGATAACAATATTAATCGTCCACTTTAGCCATTTAGCCACAGATGTTAACCTCCTGCAGCCAAGCAGCATCGATGAAGGTTTTCGGTCGAGTGAAATCACTGATTTTAATATTACGGATCACTGACTGACCGAGTTTTTCGCCTCGAAAAGTAATATTAAGCACTTGTTTATCATGGGACAAAGAAGCATAAACATCAGCCCAATCACTTTGACCGCAGGCGATTAATCCTGCACTTAAGCGCTCACCTAATTCGAAGAGTAAGGTGTTATTAGTATTGGAATCAGCAAATAAGTGTAATCGCACTTGCTGGCCAGAAGCCAAAGGTAATATTGAGGTCATAAGTGCTTGGGTTGGCTTGCTGTGATCCGTATGATTCAAATAAAACACCGAAAACGCTAACATAAACCCGAATAACACTAAGGCACTCCACAAAGGCACTGTGTGCAATCTGAGGTAATTAACACCTCTAAACTCAGTCCCATTAGATGGTTGGAGTAAATAACCTTGGCCTTTCACGGTTTCAATCAAGCCCTCATATTGAGGTCCAAGAAAGCTGCGAAGCATAAAAACAGCACGGGCCACAGAGGTATCAGTTAGCGGCGGATGCTTTCCATCCCCCGTCTTCAGCATATGCTTAGAAACCAACTTACCTTGATGCTCAACAAGCAAATTAAGCACTTGTAACTCGGCTCGAGGAAGATGCCAAGATTCATCGCGAGACAACTCAATCAGTATGCCTCGTTCCCGATCAAACCTGCAGTCTCCCAATTGCATCAACATCCACTCAACTCCATAAAAACACAAAGTTAAGTCTATGCAAACTAACTAATGATTAATGTGATCTTGCTAACCCAAGTCAGCAAATAGTTAATTTTCGTGAGACGACCCCCACGTTCAGCGCTATTAGGCAAAAACATGCGTTAGCTCACAGGAATAAATGCCATTTAGCACATGGTAAATTCGGCATAAATTTACATAAATATAATAAATATCGGGACGATGAGCACCTTGCAATCTGTTTAGTTAATTAAAATGCAGAATTTAAGTCGGTTAATTCTATTGTAGTGATGCTATTTACCGCTCATGTAAAAGGCAAATATCCTCCGGCGTAAATCACAATATTTATCTCAAGCATGCTTAGAATTTACGCCATCAATTTATCTTTAGCATTTGATAAATAGAAGTAATCCTACATAGAGGAAATACATAATGAGCATAAATAGACGTCAAGCATTAACCCGTATTATTGGTATTAGCACCGCTGCGGCAGGTGCAACACTCATGGGGACATCGGTTCTCGCGGCAACGAATGCCGATGGTCAATATCAATTAGCGATAGGTGAGAAACTTAAATACGTTCCACTTGATGCAATGGCAACAGCAAAACTGGCCTATGAAACGGGTGGTGGTTGTATGCACCAAGTTTTTCATGCCGTTGTGACTATGCTAGCCCAATCTAATAGTGCCGATGCAGACAAGTTCAAAACAATCCCAACGGCATTAGCCGCCTATGGTTTTGCAGGGGTAACGGGCCAAGGCACACTCTGCGGTAATCTTAATGCGATAGGCATGTTAGTGAATATTTTAGATGACATTAATGGTCACAATAACGCCGTGATAGCCAATACCTTCCGCTACTACGAAAATACAACGCTCCCTTTATCTTCACCTGAATTTGTTACTGGTATTGGCTCGACAGCAGAAAAAACGGCTCTTGTGGGCAGTTCATCAAAAGCCAAGAGCGTGTTATGCCACTCATCTATCAGTAACTGGTCAAAGGCTTCTGGCTTACCATTCGCGAAAAAAGGTGAACGCTGTTACCGCTTATCCGCGTCTATGGCTTATTACTTAGTCGATGTATTAAATCGTGCCTATCAAGGGGAGAATATCGGCGCCCTTGTTGGTAGTAAACCAACACCAGATGCACAAGATTGCCAAACTTGTCACGGTAGCACTAGCACACTAGGCTCAGCGGCAAGTGTAAAAACAGACATGGAATGCACCACTTGCCATACAGGGCATTTCAATTAAGGAGACTGTGATGAAATACCCATTACTCACATTGACCCTCGCGACATTAATGCTCGTAGGATGTGGCAGTGACAGCAATAACACTGAGCCTGAAACGCCGCAGCCACCTCCCGTCGAAAATGCAGTAAACATTGATGAAGCAACGCAAATAAATCTCAAGCTTGAGCAATTTGACTCGAGTACAGGGACAATTCAATTTTCACTGACGAATGCGCAACAAGAAGCGATCACTGCAGCAAAAACCTATGATATTTACTATTTTGGGTTCCCCGACAAAGCCAAGGAATCCTCGAATCCGAAGGCATGGAAACACTGGCATGTTACCCAAAATTATCGTTGCCAAAGTCTTGGAGAATGCAGCGGTAAATTAACCGAAGTCACAAGCGGTCAATATCAATTTGAGATAGCAGGCTTAGATTGGGCTCAGCAGGATCCAAGTGGTTCAGTGGCACAAATTAAAGTCGCGATTCAGATCTACGGCGCAAAAGCCAATAACGAGCTGGATTTAATCCAAGTGCTACCGCAATAATCCTTCCAATGACATATCCAAACAAATAGAGGCATCCATCGGATGCCTCTATTTTATTCATTGATATCTAGACGTTATGCGATTGAATTTTGTTAGATCGATGTTGTTCGCTAAATAATTCGCGATATTATCCGCTACAAAACGACTCACAAACGTCAATACAGCCCAAAAGGTGAATGAGCAGTACTTTTATTTAGAACATCGCAGCATTGAGCCACATATGTACTAAAATGCTCGCGATATAACCCAGCGCAATGACAGGTGTCCAACGCAAATGGGCACCAAAGGTGTAAATCCCCCTCGCTTGTCCCATTAACGCGACCCCTGCAGCACTGCCAATTGACAATAAACTGCCCCCAACTCCTGCGGTTAACGTTACCAGTAACCATTGGCCTAAGGCCATCTCAGGGTTCATCGTCAACACAGCAAACATCACCGGAATATTATCAACAACCGAAGACAACAGACCGATAGCCACGTTGGCATAAGTCGTATCCCAATTGGAATACAAAGCCTCAGATACTAAGCTCAAGTACCCCATAAAGCCAAGGCCACCCACACATAGCACTACACCATAAAAGAACAACAGGGTATCCCATTCAGCGCGGGAGATTCTGCTAAACACATCGAAGGGCACCACACTACCAAGCTGCTGAAGACGCTGCTCGTCCTGACGCAATTCAGCCTTTGCACGTTCGCGGGCAACGGAACGATTGAAGGTTTTACGCAGATAAAAACCAAAGAATTGTAAGAAACCTAATCCCGTCATCATACCCAATACAGGCGGCATACCTAAGAAGGAATGAGCACACACTGCCGTAGCGATTGTGAGTAAAAACAACGCAACAATTCGCTTAGCACCCGGCTTAGTATAAACATGCTCTTTTTCTGGCTCTGGCACGAAATGTGGGATAAACACACTCATAATGGCAGCGGGTAATGCAAAGTTCACTAAAGCAGGAATAAACAGATGGAAGAAATCGCTAAAGTGCACTAATCCTTTTTGCCACACCATTAAGGTCGTGATATCACCAAACGGACTAAACGCACCACCCGCATTAGCCGCAACAACAATGTTGATACAGGCTAGGGTGATAAACTTGCGTTGCCCTGCCCCCACCTTCATCACCACGGCACACATCAATAGCGCAGTCGTTAAATTATCTGCCACGGGTGAGATAAAGAACGCCATAAACCCTGTCAACCAAAATACGGTTCTTAGACTAAACCCACGGCCAACAAGCCAACCACGAATGGCATCAAACAAATTTCGCTCTTCCATAGCATTGATATAAGTCATTGCCACGAGTAAGAAGAGTAAAAGCTCTGCATATTCAAGCAAGTTATGTTTGAATGCCGCTTCCGACACTTCAGACATACCATTTTGTACATACACAAAACCTATCATGCCCCAGATAATCCCTGCTGCGACCAGCACAGGTTTCGACTTGCGTAAATGTAACGACTCCTCAGCCATCACCATTATGTATGCAAGCACAAACACAAAGACGGCAACATAACCCACACTCGATGCGGTTAAATTAAGCCGTTCTATCCCTTCTGTCATAGCCCATGCTGCAGGTGAGAATCCGCTCAATATTGCAACGCAGAATAGACTCCAGAACGCCATTCCACTGCCTTTAAACAACCGCTGTAATTTCATTAAAGTTCATCTCTACGTAGGAAATTAGTCGAAAATTACCATAGCTTCGGCATAGTAAATGTTGATAAAACGCAACTTTCTATGCATTACCCTATAACCAAAGGCGTTTAAAACATTAATTTTTGTATAACTACAGCGATAACTAATAAAGAAACATTTAACTTAGTCTAAAAAGAGCCAATAAAAAAGCACCTCAAAGGTGCTTTTTAGTTTCTAAATCAGTGTCACAGCATTAGAAGGAATATAACAAGGTCATATTGGTTTCTGTATCTGTACTTTTCTTATTATCCAACGGCTCGCTGTTGTAGCGCACAATAATGGCAAACTTCATTGCTAATGCGCCGATAATATTCGCCGTTAACGAAGTTTCAGAGCGGGCATCGAGCTTATCACCGTAATCGGCAACGAAACGTTGTTGGAATTTAGAGGTGTCAGTGATTTCGGTTTCAAAGTTGATCACACCGTGAGCAACGACGCTGTCATTGGTGTCATGGCCTTCGATAAGTGCTTGCTCTGTATCAAGACGCTGATAGATATAACCTGGACCGACTTCGACATCTAAAAAGGTCTTACTAGTATCATAGAATCTATAACCATAACCCGCTGCGCCAGATAGCGTGTAATCATAACCTGTGAACGGATCAACTTCATAATTACCGTTAGCAAACAAGTAGCTACGATCTGTCATCTTGTAGTTACCTTGTGCGCCCGCTAAATAGCGTTTCGCGGTAACAGAACCTGTATCCTCTTTATATAAACCTTCGAGTAAGTACTGATTCTCCCAATCGCCAAGCTCATGCTTAAGATTTAAACGCCCTTTGAATGATGAGGTTTCAGTGTTACCTGTGGTTAAGGTTGCACCAAGCTCAGCTTCACCTGCGAATGTCTCATCGCCTTTTACAAAATCGGCCCCAGCTGTCGCCATAAAAGGTGCAGTCATTAATAGTGCTGCGGTCAGTACTTTCTTCATGTTTATCCGTTCCTGTTCCGTTAAATCCAATCCCTATAAATATCTGTTCGTCCCAGCGATGCTGAATAAGCACATATTAATAAGGGTTAGTATTTTCCCCTGAAAATCTGCGCGATATTAACATTTACGATTAAAAAATGAAAATTGCAGCTATTTTAAGTATAAAAAAACCGCTTTAGCGTAATGCCGTTCACTTAAGAGTGGACGGCATTTTTCTTTGGTCTAACTGGAAACTTGTTTTTGCTCATTTTAAGGACTCTTGGATAAGCTCTTTCCCGTTTACCATCCAACTTAAATTGCCGTGCATTGCGTTCTATATCCAATACGTCTCTCGGGACATTCCTCGGTGCTTGTGATGACAGTTGTGTCAACTTGAAGATGATATAACTCGTCGCATCCCGAAAACTCAGTTGATTGGGGTGGACCGATGGCAAGCTTTTAGCCATCAGTAACATCTTATATCGGATGAGATTGTAGGCCAGTAGCACGCCGAGTCACCAACTCCGGCAGTTGGCTGCGGAGCGTAAAACGGCTCTCCAACAGATGTTGTTTCATCTCTCTGTAGCCCTGTTCTATTTCCCATCAATGGGCATATAAGTCGACGATGTCTTCGCTGGGGTAACGCATCGGGTCAGTCAACGAGGTCAAAATGGCGACTGACTTACCTTTCACGGTCTTAGTGAGTAAACGCCCTTCAAGGGTATCAGGGAGCTGCGGCCATTTCTTTCTGGCCTGAGGCGTCGTGGTGAGTTTCACCCACTGGTCATGTTTTCCCAGCGTTCGAACCACCTCATATTGAGTGCCTTTCTTCAGTGGCAACAACCAGTGGCTATCAGGTTGCGCTTGCTACCAAGCGTGCAGAAGGCCGAGCGAGTAAAATCCTCGGTCAAATAGGGTTGCTGTGATTGGGAATGCTAGGAATGAGCTGAGATGCTAAGTTCATTTCATTTTCGACAACCGAATCAAAGGCGCTGTTGACCAACAAATGGCGGCTTAACTCCATCAAGCAAACCATGCGAATTTGCGGATAAGCCGCTTCGCCTGAAGCGTTTGCGGTACGCGCAAAGGCGGCTTGATTTTGGACACTATCGGATGTCCGCCACACTGCACCGTCAACACCATACAAGTTAAGACCGCACCAATGAGGGTGTTCAGCTCTCGCGTGCCAGGTATTAGCGCTGCGACTAAACACTTCTCGAATAACCTCACTGCCCAATCGTTTACGCGCCTGAGTCACGGCGCTGCGTGCAACATAATCAATCTCTTGCGGCAAAACAATGTCGAGTTTGTTGATGAGTAACCGAACAGACTCCCCTCGGAACAAAGCCATTCCGATAACGGCCCAAATCATCGCATCCATCGGTAATTTACGTCGTCTTAACGTCGCAACGCCCTGAGAGTCCAAACAAGATTGAATTAACTTAGGTTCTAACACATCAGCTAAGCAGGTGAATTCGGTTAGGCGGGTAATATGAGTGCGGGCGAGTACTTCTGAGAGTTGCATAAAAAATCCGATGACATGAGGTCATCGGATTTTGAGCTTTCAGCGAGATCGTCAAGCGATCTGTCTTAACTGTTCGGCACTAAGCCTTAATGGCTCCCTTTTTCTATTACGCTCTAAAGAAATATGTCTAGGAACGCAGGCCTATTCCGCGCGAGACTAAGTAATACGCTAAGGTCCAAAGTGCGACGCAGAAACCGATCATAATGGCAATGGATAATGGCACGCTGATATCGGCGAAGCCTAAAAAGCCGTAGCGGAACACGTTGATCATATAGACCACAGGGTTAAGTGCCGACACGCCTTGCCAAAATGGGGGCAAGAGTGACAGGGAGTAAAATACGCCGCCAAGGTAAGTTAATGGGGTAAGCACAAAGGTGGGGATGATACTAATGTCGTCGAAGCTTTTAGCAAAAACAGCGTTAATTAAGCCACCCAATGAAAATAACACTGAAGTTAAAAACACTGTCATCACCACTAAACCTGCATGATGTAAGCTAATGTCGACAAAGAACATGGCCACTAACGTCACTATCAGGCCAACACACAAACCGCGCGCCACGCCGCCACCTACGTAGCCAGCAATCAGCACATAATGGGGCACAGGTGCCACCATCAACTCTTCTAAATTACGTTGAAACTTGGCACTGTAAAATGAGCTAGCGACATTCGAGTAAGAGTTAGTGATCACCGACATCATGATCAAACCAGGGGCGATAAACTCCATATAAGATACGCCGCCCATTTCTCCAATCCGGCTGCCGACTAAGTTACCAAAAATCAAAAAATACAAGGTCATGGTAATCGCTGGCGGGACTAAGGTCTGGATCCAAATTCGCGTAAAACGATTAATCTCTTTACTTAAAATACTTTTAAAGGCAATAAAGTAGAGCTGATTCATGCTGAGGCTCCCTGAGTTTTCTTCACGAGTTCGACGAAGAGTTCTTCTAACCGATTAGACTTGTTACGCATCGATAGCACTTCAATATTGGCTGCGCTCAATTGGCTAAAGACATCGTTAAGATTATGCTCTTTCGCTACATCCACCTCTAAGGTATGAGAGTCGGTTAAGCGACAAGCCATGCCATCGAGCACAGGGGCCGTTCCAGTATCGCGACGAAGATCGAGAATAAAAGTCTCCATATTCAGCTTACTCAGCAACGCCTTCATGCTAGTGCATTCCACTAAAATACCTTTATCGATAATGCCGATATTACGGCAAAGCATTTCCGCTTCTTCAAGGTAATGAGTGGTCAGGATGATCGTCACGCCCTGCTGGTTAATTTGTTTGAGAAACTCCCACATAGAGCGGCGCAGTTCAATATCCACACCTGCGGTAGGTTCATCTAAAATCAATAATTTAGGTTCGTGCATCAGGGCGCGCGCAATCATTAACCGTCGCTTCATGCCGCCGGATAATTCCCGCGAAGGGCTATTGCGCTTTTCCCACAGATCCAGTTGACTTAAGTATTTTTTGGCACGCTCAAGGGCGATAGGTTTTGGCACACCATAGTAACCCGCTTGATTCACCACAATTTGCAGCACGGTTTCAAACTGGTTGAAGTTAAACTCTTGTGGCACTAAACCAATGCAGAGCTTGGCGTGTTCTAGCTGCTTATCAATATCATAATCAAAGACTTTGACCGTACCTGAACTCTTCTGCACTAAGGAGCTAATAATACCAATCGTGGTGGATTTACCCGCACCATTGGGGCCTAGCAAGGCAAAGAAATCCCCTTGATTGACGGTGAGGCTGATGCCTTTGACCGCTTCGACGCCGCCTTTATAGGTTTTTTTAAGCCCTTCGAGTACCAGAGCATGGGTAATATTCGCCATATTTGTACCGATCCTTACACATTAGAAAGTAATAAGATGGTGCTAAAAAACACAATTACAATGATGGGTTGCAGAACTAAAGCAAAAAAATAGCTAATTGATTGAAAAGACAATCTTTAATGATTCAATCATTAATACTTTTTATATTGCCGCAAAAAGCAAAACTCCCGCCTGCTGCGGGAGTTTTAAACTGTATCGGACACTTAATCGAGTGGTACGACTTTGGCGATATAAGGTAGATTGCGATACTGCTCGGCATAATCAATACCATAACCTACGATAAACTCATCAGGGATAGTAAAACCGATAAAATCGACCTTCACATCCACTTCACGACGTTCAGGTTTATCCAGCAGGGTGCACAGTGCAAGGCTCTTAGGCTCCCGCAGTAACAACATCTCGCGCACTTTGCTTAACGTATTACCTGAGTCAATCAAGTCTTCCACAATCAGCACATCGCGACCGGCGATATCTGATTGCACATCTTTCAGCACTTTCACATCCCGTGAGCTGGTCATAGTATTGCCATAACTGGAAACCGACATAAAATCGATTTCAACATGGCCTTTAATGCGGCGACACAGGTCAGCCATAAAGACCACAGAGCCTTTTAACAAGCCTACCATCAGCAGACGTTCACTGTGGGCATAATGGGCATTGATTAGCTCGGCCATTTGATCCAATTTCTGGCTTATCTCTTCAGCAGAGATCATCACTTCGGTGGTGTGTTTCATATAAGTCTCAATTGTCGAGGTCGCGGTTAGACTGTTTGTCATAACCCCAGCGACTCGTTAATGCATGGTCAACGCCCAAATGATCGAGAATTCGAGCGACCATGAAGTCTACCAGATCTTCTACCGATTTGGGATTGTGATAAAAGCCGGGTGCAGCGGGCATAATGGTCGCGCCGAGGCGAGAAAGGCTTAACATATGCTCTAAGTGTATGGCACTAAAAGGAGTTTCCCTCAGTACTAGGATAAGTTGGCCGCGCTCTTTAATCACCACATCGGCGGCGCGTTCGAGTAAATTATTACTCATTCCGGTAGCAACTGCCGCTAACGTCCCCGTTGAGCAAGGACAAATCACCATTTGTTTAGGTGCAGCGCTACCCGATGCAGGCGGTGAAAACCACTCATCTTTGCCTAATACCACTAACTCGCCAGCAATAATCACGCCTTTTTCGTGCAGCAAAGCCAACAGCTGGGCATGGGCTTTGTCACTGTTGGCGCTTAACTGTAAGCCGTGTTCCGTCGCCAATACCACTCGAGCGGCACTGGAGATCATCATAAACACTTGATATCCCGATACCAACAGACACTCGAGTAACTTAAGCCCATAGGGAGCACCCGAGGCGCCCGTCCAAGCTAAGCTAATCGCCTTAGTCGACTTTGCGTAGGCCATCTTAGCTAACCTGCTCTACAGTTGAAGCCTGTTCTAATGCGGCCAGCAGCTTCTTATGTAACCCACCAAAACCACCGTTACTCATCACCACTATGGTGTCGCCTGCTTTGGCGGTTGCTGCGACTTTCGCGACCACATCATCAATTTGATGTAACACAGTCACAGGGATCACCGCCGCTTCCATAGCTTCTTTCATATTCCAGTCGATGGTATCGGCTTGATATAAAAAGGCTTCGTCGGCTTGCATCATAGAAAAAGCTAAGGTGTCTTTATGGACACCGCTCTTCATGGTATTTGAGCGCGGCTCGAGTACCACAGTAATCTTGCGCTGCCCAACCTTAGCCCGCATGCCTTTTAACGTGGTCGCAATGGCCGTCGGATGGTGGGCAAAATCGTCATATACGCTCACACCGTTAACGGTTCCGAGTAATTCGAGTCGACGCTTAGGTGGCATAAACTTAGCTAAAGCTTCAATTGCAGCACTCGGCTTAACGCCCACGTGGCGTGCGGCAGCAATGGCCATCATGGCGTTTTCAATATTGTGTTGACCAATCAAATCCCATTCGAGAATGCCTTGAGATTCGCCATCAAAAAATACTTCAAAGCGATGGCAATCATCACTTAACGCTTTGCCATACCAACCGCTGGTCGATTCGGCTAAATGATAGGTTTCTTGCTCACTCCAACAACCCATATCAATCGTTTGCTTAACAGCATGGGAATCGGCGGGCCAAATGATCTTGCCTTCACCAGGAACGGTGCGAACTAAGTGGTTAAACTGTTTTTGAATCGCAGCCAGATCGGCAAAAATATCGGCATGATCGAACTCAAGATTGTTGATCACTAAGGTACGCGGATGATAATGCACGAATTTCGAACGTTTATCGAAGAAGGCACTGTCGTATTCGTCGGCCTCAACCACAAAGAAAGCGGTCTTACCTAAACGTGCCGACACACCAAAGTTTTGCGGTACGCCACCGATTAAGAACCCAGGCTCATAACCACAATCATCTAAAATCCAGGCTAACATGCTAGATGTCGAGGTTTTACCGTGAGTGCCAGACACTGCCAGCACCCAACGCTCAGGCAAAATATGATCGGCTAAAAACTGCGGGCCAGAAGTATAAGGGATGCCAATGTTCAACACAGCTTCCACACAAGGATTACCCCGGCTCATGGCATTACCAATGACAACTAAGTCAGGATAGTGCCCAGCTTCACCCAGCTGGCTAGGATCAAAACCTTGAATAAGCTCAATGCCTTGGTCCTCTAGTTGCGTGCTCATTGGAGGATAGACATTGGCATCCGAGCCCGTCACTCTGTGCCCTTTGGCCCTAGCCAATAACGCTAGACCACCCATGAAGGTTCCACAAATCCCTAAAATATGTACGTGCATACCGCTCGCTCTGATGTGTTGAATTCACCGCCATTCTAATCCATCGGGCGACAGATTGGCAGGTAACAATCGGTGAAAAGCACTGCAATCGCAAATGACAGTTTTTAAATCCGTAGATTTCACATTTGAGCTGCAGAACTGAGATTTTTAGATAACAGGTCAACTAACACAAGGCCGAAAACTGTCGCAATGCAGGGTACTATACCCAAACAACCTGAAGATGCAGGATTCAGCGGGAGTTTAACGCACTTTAGGCAAGGCGGTTATTTGCAGACCTAGCGGGCTAAGTTAAAAATAACCAACGCAGCATAAAGTGCGTTAAAACCCGCCGGAACGGAGCGCCTAGGGCACTTCACTTCCGTGTTGCATCAATTCAAAAGGTGGCCGACATTCTGTCATTGATGCGCCTTGAATTGAAGCACCCTAGGCGCTCTGAAACTCGTATCTTCAGGTTGCTTGGGTATAGCGTAAGTCACGGTAGAGCTGAGCGTGCTGGCTACGGTGACGACTAAATAAGAATTGACGTAACGCTTCACGCTCTTCGGTTTCGGCCTGAAACTTAACGAAAGCCAGACCTTTCTCGCTACGAATAGGCTCGATATCGACGCGCATAGTCTCGCCATTGGGCAATTGTAATTGCAGATCTTTACTGCCTAACAATTGTTTAAATTGCTGCTGTGATTTAGCACGAATGGCCATGCCAGAACTAGATAGCGAGGCAACAGACCATTGCTCACCTTGATCGTGGTCGAATATCCACACATCATCGGCTTGAGTTAACCGCCAACTGCGCTCCACTCCCGAGGCATCTAGCACTTCAGGTACACCTAAAGTGGGTTGAAACTGACCAAAGTCATCCACTTTCATCAGTAGCGGAAACCAGAGTTTATAGGGCCCGACTTCGGCCAATAGAGTGAGTTTTGCCTTACCGAGAATCGAGGCGATAACTTGCGGCACTTCAGTTGTGACTGTGAGCACATGATTGATCAGGGGATCGTTAGTCAAGGCAGTGCCCACACGAGTCGGCGAAAAAAGTTCGCTAAAACAAGCAAGCTCCTCCGCGGATAATCGAGGTTCATCCATCATGATAAGTCCTCCCGAGTTAAATTCCTTACCCCAAAAAGTACCACCAAAGTATGGGATTGTACATTTTTACACCAAAACAGTGGCAAAAAACGGAATATAGGCTAGCAAGGCTAAATTCAAGACTCTATTAGCCATTTGCGCTATTTAACTTGGAAAATGCAGTGGATTGTTATTCCTCGCTTTTTAAACTGCTGGAAGGTGGAGCAAACAAGATACGCAGTCGTTGTTTAACACTCAACCCTGTCGCTGTGACCTCTGCAAACATGTCTCGCCATTCACTAAAAGTCACTTTAAAGGGATTAAAACTATTCACTGGCTTAGTTATGCCGTAAATCACAGTATCTACCTCGGGCTCAAAAGTGCCAAACAGCTTGTCCCAAATAATCAGCACACCCGCATAGTTTTTATCTATATATTGGGGATTACGACCGTGATGCACCCTGTGATGTGATGGAGTATTGAAGACCCATTCCAGCGGTCCGAGTGATTTAATCGCTTGGGTATGCACAAAAAATTGCAATCCCAGATTGAGTAATACCACAAACACCACCCAGTTTGGATCGAAACCTATGACCACCAGCGGTAACCAAAATACCCACATGCCTGCAAAGGGATACATTAAACTCTGACGAAACGCAGTGCTAAAATTCATATTCTCAGAGCTATGGTGCACCACGTGAGCCGCCCACATCCAGCGGACTCTGTGGCTCGCCCTGTGGAACCAGTAATAACAAAAGTCCTGCGCGACCATCAAAGCAATAAAGCTCAATGGGCCCATTTCAATATCGAGTAACTTCCAACCAAAAATCGCCAAATACAGCTTAGCGATCAACAAACCAGTGAGTAAATCAGCACCTTGATGCATGGCCGCGAGGCTGAAATTACACAGCACTTCTTGGCCGCGATAACGTGCACTTAACGGTAGCCTTTGTCTTTTATCGCCAAAGTACCATTCCAGCAAAATACACACGAAAAACAAAGGTGCGAGCACCAGCAGTAACAATTCTGGGTGCTGGATCAGCGAGGCGATATCCATATAAGATCATCCTGTTCTATTTTTATTTTATGGTTATTTTTATTGTTACTTTTATAAAAATTCTGACTGCATTCTATAAACCGCATTCAACGCCACAACGCAGGCAGCTGCGATCCGTTAGTCGCCGTTAGCTACCAGCGGGCATAGTGATCTTCGGCGAGCCCCAGAACATTATTTATCTGGTAACTGTGTCCTTGATTATCGGTAATCATGCCGCTGAAATGACCGATGAATTGGCGAAAATTACTCTTAAGCAAGAGCAAATTACGCTTTTCACTGCGACAATTGCGCGCCGCAAACTGCAAATCCACTTGGCCATTTTGACTGTAGACTCGCCAAACCTCGGCGCCGAGCGTGGCATGGCGATCAAACTCAAATTGCACTGGTCCGAGTAAATGACGTTCACCATTAATCCAAAAGACATTTTCAGTAGCCCCAGTTTCATTGACACCCGCCGCTAAATTAAGTCCCATAATGCCCTCATGGATCCGCGCGTTAATTGACGCCCAGCGCCAACTGGTATCACGGCGCATGTAACCCGCCGAAAAGTCATAGCCTGCTAAAGCTTGATTCAGCGGCTGCGGCTCATGACCCACAGTCAAACTACCTTTAACGGTCAAACCATTATGCTTTTGTGTGTAAGTCCAGCCGTTGTATCCAGTAGGACTACACATAGCCATAGGCAAACTTAAGGGGGCTGAGTGTAAAGTTACATCGGCTTGAATGTTTTTAGTATCAATGATTAACCGCCAACCGCCCTCTACAATTTCAAAGCTTAACTGCGCCCCTTTACGGCCAATACTACTTCGCCCCTCGGCGGGCGATGGCGTCATCTGATAGCCAAACCTCAAAGGTTTTAACCAATCAAGCTGGGTGAGTGTGTTGGTTTTTATATCGTATAAATAACAAAAAGCACTGCCGACGTAGGCAATATCGGCAAGCGCGATGCCTAGGACATAACGCGGCGTGACCAAAGAGACAAACTGAAATTGTTTATAATCGAAATGCTTAGCCCACGCTGAAGCAGGTTTATCCATGGTATCAAAATAGGTAAAGTCCGCTAAACCTAGGGTTTTGACTATGCCATCGAAATGACCAAAATGGGGTAACCCCTTCGAATTGATCAGGCTATCTGGGGCGATTTGCGTTGCTATCGTTAACATGGCTAAGCCTTACAAAAAAGACGCGGGAGCATCTATGCTCTCTCATTCTAAACATCGAATTTTTACTCTAACCTGTCCCCCATTGCATTAAAAGAGTGCAAGGACA
Source organism: Shewanella sp. SM71 (assembly GCF_025653905.1). Taxonomy (NCBI): domain Bacteria; kingdom Pseudomonadati; phylum Pseudomonadota; class Gammaproteobacteria; order Alteromonadales; family Shewanellaceae; genus Shewanella; species Shewanella sp. SM71. Next base: position 113,480 of record NZ_JAKKRW010000002.1, on the reverse strand, counting down.
AAATGTTGTTATTTTGTTGCCAGTCAATATTCGGTTTAATGTTTTAAATTCCTTGTTTGTAAAACGATTAAAGCGCCTAAAGGCGCTTTAATCGTTGGATAAGGAGAGATTAGAATCGGTAACTAATACCAAAGTTGATCCCCTGTAATTCAAGCTCTTTCATCGGGATATATTGGTATTCCAAATTCAAACCAAATCCTGACTTAAATCGATATTGCCAGCCTGCGGCGCCATAAAAACCGACATCATCCGAGTCCATATCCTGTTTATCTATCTCATAGCTGACTTGAGTATAAGCAGCGCCTAATTTGGCATACAGGCTGTTACCACGAGACAAAGCATACTCACCGTAAGCGGCGGTTCTAACACCTTGGTAACGTAAATCTTTTATCTCACTGATGACGCTAACAAGCGCACTCGCCACTCCACCTGAACCCGCTAAATAACCCGCCTCAAACCCAAAATGCTCGTTGAGCATATAGCGGTAATATAAGTCGCTGGTTAAGGTGTCACCCGCATCATATTTACCGTTCTTAGTTTCAAACTCTTGGGTACCGTAACCTAAACTACCACCCAGTATATGGGCAGAATCGCCCGCGAGCGCATTGGAGCTCATCATGCCTGACGCCAGCATCAGGCCAACAAATAACGAAGTGAATGATATTTTTTCCATATTTAACCTGCCTTCCATGCCTTGTAACTATGCGAATAAATGATGTGAATGCACAGAAAACACGGATGTGAATAATGAGCACAAGATATTAGCAATAAAAGCTGTACCTCAACTGAATCACGGTGTTCTGTGGCATCAAAAGTGATTTCTGGTATGCTGTAGCCACTTTTACTTGTACGAGAGATCCCATGAAACGGCTATTACTGACCTTGACTTTCCCCCTGCTGTTCGCGGGCTGTGCCAGCCAAAATCCGACTCATATGGCTTTCAGCCCTCAAGTGCCCAATATCAGCCAACAAACGGCGCAACTTGTACCTATCGCTCTTGAAACGGTAGATACACGCACAGTCGATTATGTTGCTCGTTTTATTGAAGAAGGGACAAAAACACGTTTAGTTGGCCCGAGCGAACCGCCTAAACTGTTACTCGATGAAGTATTCCGCGCAGGTTTTGCTCAAGCGGGCTACCAAATCGACCCAAGCGCAACTAATTCAGTGCAAATTCAATTAGAAGAATTGCAAATGGATATCACTAAAAAGACCTTTGGCTATGAGGCAAAACACAGTGTGTTAATCGCAGTTCAAGCCAAAAACTCCACCCAAGAGCTGGTTAAACGCTATAAAGCCAAAGGCACTTTAAAAGGTCCTTTAACGCCCGATTTTGCAACCTTAGAACTGGATATGAACAAATTGCTCGGCCAACTTACCGGCGAGATTCTAAACGATCCTGAGCTTAATCAGTTTCTACAAAAATAACAGCGTCAGTTTATTATAAGGAAATCAATATGCTCCGTTGGATATCAGCCCTCTTACTCATCTTTATGAGTCATCATAGCCTCGCACTCGACATTCAGGCCGATACCTTGTATCCCAGAGTCGAATTTGATACTAGCTTAGGCAAAATCGTGGTCGAGCTAGATAGAACTCGTGCACCAATCACTGTCGATAACTTTTTAACTCATGTCGTTAAAGGCGAATACGACAACACAATATTTCACCGCGTGATCAGTGACTTTGTGGTGCAAGGCGGCGGACTCACCCCCAAGTATGAAGAGCTCCCCGAGGGTAAGCCGATAGTCAACGAATCAGGAAATGGCCTAACAAATAGCATGGGCACTATCGCCATGGCACGTGAAAACGAGCCGCACTCAGCCACTCGTCAGTTCTACTTTAACGTAGCCGACAACACTAAACTCGATCCCTCTAAACGTCGTTGGGGTTATGCCGTATTTGGTGAAGTGATTGAAGGTAAAACCGTCCTCGAAGCTATGGCTGTCGTTGAGACAGGAACTAACACTAAGCTCAATTGGCCCGATGTTCCTGTTACCCCTATCATATTGAAAAAAGCCAAATTATTACCAAAACAGTAATCAAAATATAATTTCGAGCAAAAGCGCTAATTTTGCATCTATACTGTGATAGTAAACAGAAAGGAGGCAAACGATGACGGCAACTGAGTTCATCGATAATAAAGCGCCCCAACTCGCCTTCTATGGAAAAGCGTTTTTGAGTGAAGAACTCGACTTCCATGAAGTGCAACTTTACTTATGGGACACGTTAGAAGAATGGCAGCAACTGAATTCGACTGGCGAAGCGCAAACTGAAACTGAAAAAGTGTTTTGGCACTTGCTCCACAGCTTTAACAGGTGGCCTGACTGTGTGATCCGCGGTAATCAATATCTGCGTAAGCAAGTAAATGATTGCTGTGACTACCTGAGTTTAGGAGGCCGAGTGCCGCAGGGATGCATCGGGATAAGACCTTAAGTTCAGCATTCCTATCGATAAAAAATGGCCCTGTAATAGGGCCTTTTTTATTTCGTAAACCAATTCCTCGTGTGTACATTATTACGCTCTCCTTACTATCAAGATCTATGCTAGCGATAAAGATAAGCGGTAAACTTTTAGCTACAAGCAGTTAACTCTCGAGCCATATTCAACCATCTTATAGTGCTAAACGGGACTCCAAAGTAAAAGGAATACCATTAGCCCTTGAACCCTATGGCACCTTACCCGTAAGCTAAGCGGATTAAACACTTAGACTCATGCCTATGTCCGCAACAGGTTTTATTCAACGTACACTCGATGCCCTCAGTGTCTATTATCACAAGCGGGTTTTGATCCTGTTATTACTGGGTTTTTCTGCTGGTCTACCATTAATGCTGGTATTTTCAACGTTATCCTTTTGGTTGCGTGAAGCTGGTGTTGATCGCACTTCAATCGGTTATTTCAGCTGGATAGCCTTAGCCTATGCGTTTAAATGGGCTTGGTCACCCTTAGTCGATCGGCTTTCATTGCCGCTGCTAACTCGATTTCTAGGCCGCCGCCGTAGCTGGATGCTGTTCGCTCAGTTGTTATTGGTTGGTGCCATCTTAGGCATGTCTTTTAGTGACCCTCTCAAAGATCTCGAGCGCTTGGCACTGTTCGCATTAATGGTCGCCTTTGCCTCAGCCACCCAAGATATTGTTATTGATGCCTTTCGGATTGAATCAGCCCCAGAAAAGATGCAAGCCGCACTAGCAGCGGCCTATCAAGTGGGCTATCGCAGCGCCATGATTATCGCCACCGCAGGCGCACTCACCATAGCGGCTTGGGTTGAACCCGGTAACACGGCATACAACTTAGTGGCATGGCAAACTTCTTACCTGATTATGGCAGGATTGATGTCTGTTGGGATTTTGACCACGCTTTTTAGCCGCGAACCCGAAGTCGATACCCGCGCCGCCGATGCCACTGAATTAGCGCTAAAACAACGCTTAAGTGCACGTTATCCTAGAATTATCGCAGCGGGCATATCTTGGGTATATACGGCCAGTATTTTACCCTTTATCGACTTTTTCAAACGCTATGGCCGCAGCGCTATCCTCATCTTATTACTGATTTCTTGCTACCGGATCTCGGATATTGTGATGGGGATTATGGCGAACGTCTTTTATGTGGACATGGGATTCACTAAGGAAGAAATTGCCTATTTAAGTAAAATCTATGGCCTGATCATGACCTTAGTCGGCGCAGCCTTTGGCGGCGTTCTGTTAGCTCGCTTCGGAACTATGAAAATCCTTTTCCTCGGTGCCTTACTGGTTGCCGTAACCAATCTGCTATTCGCGTGGCAGGCAGTGATTGGCTACAACGTGCCCTTTTTAACCTTTGCTATTTCCGTGGATAACTTCAGCGCTGGGATAGCCACGGCGGCATTTATTGCCTATCTCTCGAGTCTCACTAGCAACGGCTACAGTGCAACGCAATATGCCTTACTGTCTTCGATTATGTTGCTTTTCCCTAAATTTATCGCGGGCTTCTCGGGCGCTTATGTCGACGCATTTGGCTATGTGAACTTCTTTGTCGCTGCCAGTGTTATTGGCTTTCCAGTGTTGTTTTTGGTTGTCTTAGTCAACAAGTATGCCCCGCATCCAAGCACATCATTAATGGATGATTCGTCAAAAAGTGCACCAACAAACTCGGATTAAGGTCTCATAGCACTTATGTCATCAATATAAAAAAGCCCTCACACCTTAGTGTGAGGGCTTTTTTATATTTAAAGACGAAATGGCAAACGCGATACTGCATCACGTTAAACCAATTCTGCTCGATTAATCTTTAAAGTTATCAAATTGGAAAGGCTGGCCTAACTCAGACTCACGTGCCAACGCCATGACAGCTTGTAAATCGTCACGTTTTTTACCTGTAACTCGTACTTTCTCGCCCTGAATAGACGCTTGTACTTTAAGTTTGCTGTCTTTAATTAGCTTGACCAGTTTTTTAGCAATTAAGGTTTCTATACCTTCTTTAAACTTCACTTTTAGGGAGAAGGTTTTACCGCTGTGGATGGCTTTCTCATCGACTTCCATCGAAGACGGATCCACATTACGTTTGCTCAGTTGCATACGTAAAATGTCCACTAATTGTTGGCATTGGAAGTCATCTTCAGCGGTTAACGTGACCACATGATCCTTATATTCCACGTCAGCCGTTTTACCGCGAAAATCGAAACGTGTCGCCAGCTCACGCTTAGTATTATCAACCGCATTACGCAGTTCAACTTCATTCACTTCTGACACAATATCCATTGAAGGCATAGTTTTTATGTCCCATATCAAATTAATATGCAGCTAGTTTACCCACACACAAGCCTAAGTTGAAGGTAAAGCCTAGAATAAAAGCGTAATCATGGGTGACTTTAGCCACACATTTTCCTATCATTGCCCCACTCTAAGCTAATACAAACATATTTGTGATAACTAAAAATACCCTATTTAAGCTGGCTTTAGCCGTAGCCTTTGTCGTGATCAGTTATCTGGTATTTTCCAGACCAACCTATTCGCAAAGTATTCCGAATATCGACAAGGTAGGCCATCTTGGAAGCTTTTTTTGCCTCTCCTATCTCACCTATCTTGCTTTCAAACCTAAGTGGTATTGGTTATCTCTCACACTGGCAAGCTACGCCATTTTAATTGAGTTGGTGCAATCACGTTTGCCCTACCGTAGCGCTTCTGTGGGTGATGTTATTGCCGACTTTTCGGGTATTGCACTGTTTTACTTTTGCAATTGGGCCTATGGCAAATACTTCCGCGCAGCGCAATTGCGAGAAGATTAACTCAGGCGCTTCAAACTGGTACTGATGACCGATACCTTAAGGCTACAGATATGACTCATGCTGTGAACATAAATCGCGTGGTGGATATTGCGATTTTAGGTGCTGGTGCCGTTGGGCAGCTTATTTGCCACCAACTGACTACAGCGGGCATGGGTGTTGGTCTTATCGGCCGCGATTCAATTGCATCTATACAGCAGACACTTAGCGTCACTCCATTAGCGCTGGCCAATGATAATCAACATAAAACACAAGCACTCCAGTATTCTGTGCCTATCTTAGCGGCCAATGCGCTCGTTAATATCCGCCTCGTGATTGTCTGCGTCAAAGCCTATCAAGTGCTCGATGCACTTTTGCCCTTACTTAACCAACTGCCCAGACAATGCCACATTTTGTTGTTACACAATGGAATGGGACCTCATTTAGCCCTAGCGCCGCTAATTGATGCGCAAGCTGATGACAGAGGGCTAAGCCTAGGGACAACTTCCCAAGGGGTGTTACGTCAAGCCAGTTGGCAAATTAGGCAAACTGGACAAGGGCTAACTCAATTTGGGCATTTTGCAGGTACAGAGCTCACTGAGCATTATCGCAATGCTTTACTGGCGGCTATCCCCAACAGTGAATGGGTGGATGCCATTGTGCCTTGTCTATGGCAGAAACTCGCCGTTAATGCCGCGATTAATCCGCTTACAGCACTATATCAATGTCCTAATGGCACACTCGCCGAGCCAGGTTTTAGTGACATGATTAAAGGCATTCTCGACGAGTTAGTCACGGTTGCCACACTCGAGGGCGTGCCTCTCGATAAACAATTGTTACACGACAGGGTCTATCAGGTGATCCGCCTCACTGCGGGGAATTTCTCATCGATGCACCAAGATATTGCACACCAAAGACGAACTGAGATAGACCAAATTAATGGTTATATCTGTGAGCGTGCACAAGCGCACGGTTTAAGTGCACCAGTTAATGCTGACCTCTGGGCGCGCGTCAAACAGCTAGAAGCTTAAGCAAGAAAACTCACATAACAAAACTAAATATAACATTATGTTTAATTGATATAATTTTTAATTTTTTGCTAAATCCCCACTTTTTATTTACCGCATTAAAACGCGAATTCCCCTAGTGCCATACTCACTCGGCTTTTGCCGCACTCATGCTAGTCAAGCAAATTTAACTTGCACCAACAATACGCACCAAATCAGGGCAGATTAACTTTGCCTTGCACCGTTTTACATCAAAATTTTAAGCTATTTCGGTGCATTTTAATGTTAACGCAATGATAATAAATGCTTTATCTATATGGCCTAATTCCTGCTTTATTCCAATAAATTAAGTCTGCAGCTTGTTGGAGAGAAAATTGAAACTGGTCACCGCAATCATTAAACCATTCAAATTAGACGATGTACGTGAAGCTTTAACCCAGCTCAGCGTCCATGGCATGACAGTCACTGAAGTACGTGGTTTTGGCCGCCAAAAGGGCCATACGGAATTGTATCGTGGTGCTGAATATGCAGTGGACTTTTTACCTAAGATTAAACTCGAAGTTGCCATTCATTCCGATCAAGAAGATGCCGTTATTGATGCCATTATTGCTGCAGCCCATACGGGCAAAGTGGGTGATGGCAAAATCTTTGTGACTTCGTTAGAACAAGTGGTGCGCATTCGCACTTCGGAAGAAGGAGTTGATGCCTTATGATGCTTGTGAGCTTCAGACTCAGTATTAAATACCTATTGATATTATTCAGTATATTGACGATGAACGCCGTCGCCGATGATGGTCAATTTAGCGCTGCAAATACAGCGTGGATCTTAAGCTCATCCGCATTAGTGTTGTTGATGACCCTGCCAGGATTAGCCTTGTTTTACGGCGGTTTAGTTCGCAGTAAAAACGTGCTTTCAATATTGATGCAATGCTTCTCTATTGCCGCCCTAGTGTCAGTTTTATGGTTCGGGCTAGGTTATTCACTCGCATTCGACACAGGTAACAGTTTCATCGGTGGCTTAGACAAAGCACTACTGTCAGGTATTGGTCGCGATAGTCTTAGCGGGGATATTCCCGAGCCGCTGTTTATGCTATTTCAAATGACCTTTGCCATCATAACGCCAGCCTTAATCATCGGTGGTTTTGCCGAGCGAATGAAGTTTTCAGCTGTGCTTATCTTTTCAGGTGCTTGGTTATTACTGGTTTATGCGCCGATCACCCACTGGGTTTGGGGCGGTGGCTGGTTAGCACAGCTAGGACTGTATGATTTCGCAGGCGGAACCGTGGTGCATATCACCGCAGGGGTTGCTGCGCTCGTGGCAGCTAAAGTGCTAGGTCCTCGCAAAGGATTTTTAAACTCGGCGATTATGCCGCACAACCTGACGATGACTGTCACAGGTGCGGGCATGCTGTGGGTGGGTTGGTTCGGTTTTAACGGCGGCAGTGCGCTAGGCGCTAACGGCACCGCTGCCATGGCGATTCTAGCCACTCATCTCGCCGCTTCTATGGGCGCGATGACATGGGCGGCAATTGAGTGGATTAAGTTTGGTAAACCCAGCGCCCTTGGCATAGCCACAGGCATGGTAGCCGGCTTAGGCACTATCACTCCCGCCTCTGGTTATGTTGGCCCAGCAGGCGCCTTAGTCATAGGTTTACTCGGTGGGATCGTGTGTTTTTACTCAACGGTTTATATCAAACAGAAACTTAAAATCGATGACTCCTTAGACGTTTTCCCCGTGCACGGCGTCGGCGGTATTCTTGGTACTCTTTTGGCAGGAGTCTTTAGCTCGACCCAATTAGGCGTTTTTAGCGGCTACGGTTTTGCGACGATGAACAACACTATGATAGACCAACTTGGGGTACAGATTATCGGGGTTGCGGCGACATTCACTTATACTGCGGTGGTCACTTGGTTGCTGTTTGTGATCATCCGTAAGCTACTTGGCGGCCTTCGCGTCAGCACAGAACAAGAAGTTAACGGCTTAGATTTATCGGAACACGAAGAAACGGGTTATAGCCTTTAATCAGAACCTCGAGCCAGAACCTTTAGTTAAGACAGTTGAATAGCCATAAGGGTACCAAGGCGCCCTTATGGCTGACTTACATCATGATGCTACTTTTTGAAATGTTCGACTAACCATAACTTTAAATCCGCCAACTTCATCGGCTTAGCAAAGAGATAACCTTGTAAAAAATGGACTTGGCGACTGGTCAAATAATCTGCCTGCTCCTGGGTTTCAACCCCTTCAGCCACCACCACATAATTCATCTTATGGGAGAGCTCAATAATGGTATCGAGCACGTGGGAAGTCACGGAATCCTGCCCTATGGTATCGATGAAGCATTTATCGATTTTCAAGTAATCTAATGGCATAGTTTGTAACAAAGATAAGGTTGTTTGCCCAGTACCAAAGTCATCGATAGCCACTAAAATCCCCAACTGGCGTAAGCTTTCAATGCGCAGGCAAATATCCGGCGTTAATAATTGCCGTTCGGTGATTTCGATTAAAGGCTTAACGCCAATACGATCCAAAGAATCCCGCAGATGAATAAATTTCGACTCGATATCATCTTGGGTGAAATGCTCTGGCGCCACGTTGAACGCGACTCTAAAGCCCGATTCAACCTTCATATTAGCAAAATCTTTTAATGCCTTTTCGAAGATATAATTGGTCAATGGAACAATCAGCTTGCTCTCTTCGACGATAGGAATAAACAAATCAGGCCGTACTAAGCCCATTTGTGGGTGCTGCCAACGCACTAATGCCTCGACTCCTTTGGCCTTGCCGTCCTCAGCACAGATCACAGGTTGATAAACCAAAAAGAACTCTTCGTTCTCTATCCCGCTACGAATATCATCAGCAAGGGAGTGACGAGATAACCGTGAATAGAGCACAAACAAGATAGAACCCGTAATCAAAATAATGCTAAAGGGTAATGAGATGGCAAAAAATATCCAAAAAAAATGCCTAAAAAAAGCAGGTGACATTTCTAGTAACACCGAAAAACGATGATCCTCAGAATCTAAAGTCATTACCTCATTTTTGATAAACTCGAGTGATTCAGGAATCGTTTTACCATTGATGGATAAAGCGACATTGATAACTGCGCTAGGAAACACATCGGGCTGTACAAAGGAATCTAATAAATATTGTCCTTCTATAATGACAGCAGCGCCGTGTTTAGATTTAGGGTCCCATTTAGATGACACTATCGCGGGCACCTCAGGCATAAAAGGCGTGCCCGTAATAATAAACTGGTTAGATATTTCAAGATTTTCGGTAGCACTAACAATGCTCAGGGGAGTATCAATATCACCGGTTTTAGAAGAGCAATAAACATGTTGTGAATCATATATTAAAGCCGAGCGAAAGTAGGGTTGGAACAACATATAGTTGTATAACTCTTGACACTCAGAATCCTTCAATGCCAATGCATAATGGCTGATTTCATTAGCATGGGACACCAAAGTATCAATATGACTCACATAAATAGCCCCCACACCTTTGACTTTATCTTCAACAAAATACTGTGCAGAGAGATAACTTGCGACAGCAGCAATTCCAATTGGAAACAATATGACTGCCAGCCATTGCCATAATGGCAGATTTAATTTTGCTAACTTTTTTCGCATATATCCTTAACTCACACAGCGCTCGGTTAAAAATGGTATCAAAATCTATGGAGCAAGACGTGTGTATATTTGTATCTCAGCGAATGTTTGCTTGATATAAATACACTGAATCGAGTTCTATTTTAGTCTAAAAAACCAGCATACCTTCTATTAATTTAGTCTATTCCCACATCACCAAAATAGCGGCGATAGCGATCAAGACTAACCCTAGCATATCTTTTATCTTTACTTTTTCCTTCAGCCAAAAGGTGGCAATCAAGATCATAAAGAAAACTTCAACTTGGCCTAAGGTTTTAACATAGGGCACAGCCTGCAACGACATAGCACTAAACCAACCGATAGAACCTAAACAACTGGCGGTACTGGTGAGTAAGGTTAGCTTAGGTCGCTGCCATAACGCGGCCAGTGTGGATTTATCCTTAAGTAACAGATAACTGACTAACACTAAGGTCTGTAGACTAATCACGAATAACAGCACCCAAGCAGCGCTATGGGGGAAACCCACATTCAAACATAAACTCGCTTCTCGTACCCAAAGCGATGTCAGCGCAAACGAAGTACCGCAAGCCAAACCAATCAATACCGTATTGAGCGACAGACTTCGCAGGCCTTGTTTGGCACTCATGAGAAAAATTGCCACACCACCCAACAACACTCCCGACCAACCTAAAAGGGATAAATGCGTCCCAAAAAACACTGTGCCTAACACAGCCGCGACCACAGCTTCACTCTTGGCTAGCCCAGCACCAACGGCAAAGTTCTGTTGCTTGAACAATTTCACCATCAAGCCCGTCGCGAGGATTTGCATCGCCGATGCTCCGAGAATAAAACCGATAAAACGATCGCTAAAATCGGGGATTCCGACATCCTGCCAAAGATATAAGCTCGCCAGATACACGGCGGCAATCGGCCCAGCCCAAATAAAACGCGCTAAGGTCACGCCCGCAACACTCACTTCTTTACTCAGCTGGCTTTGAAACGCATTACGCCAAGCCTGCATAAATGCCGCCAGCAAAGTGAGTAAGATCCACATAAAGGTATTCCGTAAAGAATCTGGTCGGCTATAAAAACAAGATTGTTAGGCAAAGCCCATCATAAAACATTAATGTTTCAGATAGCTACGGGGCTATACCAATCACATTCCTCGACTGAAAAACAAAAGCCCCGAACGAGTCGAGGCTTTAGGATTAAGTCACTAATTCATTAAGTCTTAGCTTGCGATTACTTACTGGTATCGATTGGCTCGAAGGATTTAACCAAATCGTCGATCGCTTTCATTTGCTTCAGATAATTTTCTAACTGATGCAAAGGCAGCGCACATGGGCCATCACACTTAGCGTTATCAGGATCAGGGTGCGCCTCAATGAATAGACCCGCTAAACCCAGCGCCATACCACTGCGCGCTAACTCGGTCGCCTGTGCGCGACGTCCACCCGCTGAATCTGCACGACCACCAGGGCGTTGCAGCGCATGGGTCGCATCGAAAATCACCGGATAGCCAGATTGCTTCATCTCGTCCATACCCAACATATCAACGACTAAGTTGTTATATCCAAAGCTTGAACCACGTTCACACAGGATGATCTCGTCATTACCCGCTTCGTTAAACTTAGTGATGATATGGCGCATTTCATGTGGTGCTAAAAACTGTGGCTTTTTCACATTGATGATAGCGCCAGTTTTTGCCATCGCGACAACCAAATCAGTCTGGCGTGCTAGAAATGCAGGTAACTGAATAATATCAACTACTTCTGCCACTGGCGCACACTGATGCACTTCATGCACATCGGTGATCAAAGGTAAATTAAAGGTCTTTTTAATCTCTTCAAAAATCTTTAAGCCTTCCTCCATACCTGGACCGCGGTAAGAGTTGATCGAAGAACGATTCGCCTTATCAAAAGACGCCTTAAATATATAAGGGATCCCCAGCTTTTGAGTCACTTCGGCGTAGGTTTCAGCAATCGACATAGCGAGATCGCGAGACTCAAGCACGTTCATGCCACCAAACAACACGAAAGGTTTATCGTTGGCAATCTCGATTGAACCTAGGTTTATGATTTTATTACTCATCGCAACTTCTCTCTAAAATGCTGGAACCTTTCCCAGCGGTGAATAGGAGCTAAGGCGGTTATACCGCAACTAACTGTAAAATTTGACCACAAATCCATGCCATATAGGTTCCTAACGCATAACCTAATACGGCTAACAGTACGCCCACGGGTGCTAAAGCGGGGTGAAATGCCGCCGCAACTACAGGGGCTGACGCAGCGCCACCCACATTCGCTTGGCTGCCTACGGCCATATAAAATAACGGGGCTTTAATCAGCTTAGCCACCAGTAACATAAAGCTTGCGTGAACGATCATCCACACAATACCAATTAAAAAGTACAATGGCGTATCGAGCACCTTACTCACATCCATATGTAGACCAATGGTCGCAACTAAGATGTAAAGGAATGCTGAAGCCACTTTTGATGCCCCCGCCGCCTCTAAATGACGCACTGGGCTGAATGACATCGCCAAACCAATCGTTGTGACTATTACCACTAACCAGAAGAATTTAGAGGTTAAACTGTAATCTGCGGTCCAAGGATAGTTCACTTCAAAAAATGGCCCCAGAAAATCAGCGGCGATATGAGCAATACCTGTGATACCAAAGCCTACAGCGACAATCAGCATAAGATCGCGCAGATTAGGAATGCGTGCATTTTCAGCGTGATACTTTTCAACTTTATCTTTTAACGCTTCAATAGCAGAAGTATCCGCACCGGTTTTAGCATCGATCTCTTTCGCTTTTGAGGCTAGAAACAGCAGCACTGCCATCCAAATATTGGCGACTATCACATCGACTGTCACCATCACAGAGAAAATATTACCGCCCACGTCATAAATCTCTTTCATTGCAGCTTGGTTTGCGCCCCCACCAATCCAGCTCCCCGCTAAGGTCGTCATACCACGCCATACCGCATCGGGGCCATCGACCCCAATTAAAGAAGGTTCAATAACCGACACCAGCAACAAGGCGATAGGGCCGCCGATAACGATACCGACAGTGCCGGTTAAAAACATGATCAAAGCTTTCGGACCTAAACTTAAAATAGCTTTTAAATCAACGCTTAAAATCAATAAGACTAAACAAGCTGGCAGCAAATAACGGGATGCAACAAAATACAGTTGTGAGGTATTACCATCGATTACCCCAAAGGTGTTCAATAACGATGGCAAGAAATAGCACAATAAAAGGGCGGGAATAAAACGATAAAACTTCTGCCAAAAAGGATGACTACTGCTACTGGTATAAAATACAAAACCTAGAATTGTCGCGAGTATTCCTAACGCCGTGGCATCGTTCGTCACTAAAGCCGTGCTTGTCATGCTAATTTCTCCCTGTCGATACAGTTATTATTTTTATTAGAGACTTAACTTTTAAGTCCCTGGGTCAAACTTTCATCTGCCCAGTGTTATTATTTTTGCGGATTGAATTCGTTAATAAAAGTTGAATAAATAAGAAGAGCCCCGAAAGGCTCTGCTTTAGTGATAAACCTCGGCGTGTTCGTTTAATTCTTTGAGCTGCATCTTCACTATCTCGATCACGGGATCGTGAGGACTATTATCAACAAAATGCTGCAGATCGGCGGCGGCCACATTAATACAACCCAACTGCTGTGCAATAAACGCCCGCTCACGATTCAAATGCACATCGTCAACATGCCATTGCAACAGCAGACTGCAACACTCCATCGCTGCCTCAAATTGATGCGACACTATGCAACCCGCCTTAAGCTCATGCAGCATACGCGTCAGCAGTTTTTTCACCGTTGCAGGCTTTAAGTAACTTGCCTTAAGCTCAGCAGCATTACCTAACTCGCCGCGCACTAACACGTGCAACTGGTGACGGGTGAGTTCCTTGCCCGTTAAAGGATCCAAATAACTCACTTCACCGCCAATCTTACAACGCAGCACCGTATTGCCAGGTAGCAATATGGGGTCGAGTTCAAGATCTAACTGCTTCGCCAGCAACATCAATACCGTCGCCAGCGTTGTACTATTACCTTGGCGACTAATTAAGCAAGTACCTAAATCTGCCGCCTCTGTACTGAAGTAGTTCTCACGAACACAAAAACCTAAATCCTCGTAAAACCAATGCAACAGCGCATTAAAACGCTGTTGTTGATCAACCAAGTAATGACTTAATACGGCTCCCGCCATTTCAAACCAAGCCCATTTAGCGGCTTCAAGTTTAGAAAATCCAAGGTGCGCACCTACATCCAATGCCGACTCGGGCAATGAAATGCCATCTTGCAGAGTGTAGTTACCCATTAACCCAATAATACCGCTTGTTTAAAATGAGCCAATTTAGCAGCATAAACCAACCAACCTATCGCGCCTAAGTAAGCAAACACTTTAAACAATTTGTTTCTATTCACTTTTATGGCAATGGCGCCTAGGACAATGTAAGCAACTACAGCACCGATTTTTTCGGTCATCCAAGGATCCACAAAAGGAAATTGCTGGATCATAAAACACAAAGTTAAGCCCGACAGCAGTAGGAAAGTGTCGATAACATGGGGCGCTATCTTGAGCAGCTTCTTCTCCATCAGAGCCGATTGGCGCAGATGCAGGACAAAGCGCACGGTGAGCAATAACACGCTCAACGCGATAAAGGTAAAATGCAGATGTTTAACCGCAGGATATAGACTGTAAAAAGTTTCCATTACGATACTTATGGCCAGTGACAAAGGCGCTAGTTTACCCTAATCCTTGGCGGCATACCAATGCCTATCAGCCTAGATATTCAGAGCTAACATCATAAAAAATCAAACGAGAAGTGACGATGAATTTAAGCTTAATTAACGATGAATCAACCGAGTTCGCCGACGCTGTAAAACAAAAAATTGTCGAGTTCAACCAAGTCCAATGGCAGGGGCTTAGCCGTAAAAATCTCGGACTCAAACTACAGGACTCCGAAGGTAAACTGTTAGCAGGGATCAGTGGTAAAACGTTCGGCAATTGGTTGTTAATCGAGTATCTGTGGGTCGATGATTCTTTAAGACACCAAAGTATCGGCACGCGCTTATTATTAGCCGCAGAAAGCCAAGCAAAGGAGCGCGGCTGCCAATTTGCCCTACTCGATACCTTAGATTTTCAAGCTAAGCCTTTTTATGAGCGCCACGACTATCGCGTGCAATGGGTACAACAAGCCTACCCAGAAACCGGCAGTAAATTTTTTATGGTAAAAGTGTTGTGATGTTTAAGGTTTGGGATCTTCATCTTACACCAACTTAAGGTCGCCCTATGGAAAACAAAAACGCCATTGGTAATAAGCAATGGCGTTCGATAAATCGGTATAACTGGATAAATATCTTCACTTAAAGCAGCGTGTTATTCTGCCCATTTACCCATAGTGCATCTGTCATTACTGCCAAAGTCTCGCACTGTCGCGACATTCTCGTAGCCCAGTTCGATAAGCTTAGCTCTGAGTTTTACAGCCTGTTCGAAACCATGCTCGAGCAGGATATAGCCGTTAGGCTTTAAGTAATCTCGGGCAGTGTTGGCAATATAATAAAGATCGGCAAAGCCTTCCTCGGCGGCGGTTAACGCGCTTTGGGGCTCGAAACGCACGTCACCTTGGTGCAAGTGTTCGTCAGCTTCATCAATATAGGGCGGATTTGAGACGATTAAATCAAAGTCCCGCGACTTTACGGCACTGAACCAGTCACTCTGGAGAATTTCGACCTGTGGCAGCTTTAAGTTCTCACGATTCGCGATAGCCAAAGCCACGGCATCATCGACTTTATCGACCGCGGTGATTTGCCATGACTCACGCTCAGACGCCAACGCCAGCGCAATTGCCCCAGTACCAGTGCCTAAATCGAGCACTTTGGCGTAGGTGGAAAGCGGCATGTTCAATGCAGTTTCAACCAAAATTTCCGTATCAGGACGCGGGATCAAAGTGGTGTCGTTGACGATAAAAGGCAACGACCAAAATTCGCGCTCACCGACAATATGTGCCACAGGTACGCCTTTTTGGCGTTTCTGTACCATTTGCTGGAAGCGTTTCCACTGTTCAACCGTTAGGGATTTTTCAGGCCAAGTATACAAATAGCTGCGGCTTTTATTGAGGCAATATAACAACAAAACCTCTGCATCCAGATGAGCGGATTCAGAGGTTGATGCTAACTGCACATAAGCCCATTGCAGGGCTTCGGCTATGCTAGATTGATCTGACAAAATTACCCCTGCTCGTCAGCCAGTGCGGCTAACTGATCGGCTTGATGCTCTTGCATCAGAGGCAATAAAATAGCATCGAGATCGCCTTCCATCACTTCGTTCAAGCGATATAAGGTCAAGTTGATGCGGTGTTCGCTCACGCGGCCTTGCGGGAAGTTATAAGTACGTACACGTTCGGAGCGATCGCCACTGGCAACCAGACTACGACGGGTCGATTCTTCGGCGCTACGGCGTTTTTCGTCTTCAACAGCTTGAATACGTGCGGCCAGTACACTCATGGCTTGGGCACGGTTCTTATGCTGCGAACGTTGATCTTGGCATTCCACCACGATCCCAGTAGGAATATGGGTGATTCGAATAGCTGAGTCAGTTTTGTTAACGTGCTGACCACCTGCACCTGATGAACGATAAGTATCGACTTTCAGATCGGCTGGATTGATTGAAATCGCTTCCGCTTCAGGCACTTCGTGAAGTACCACAACAGTAACCGCTGAAGTATGCACACGTCCTTGGGATTCGGTTTCTGGCACACGCTGTACACGGTGGCCGCCGGATTCAAACTTAAGTTTGCCGTATACGCCGTCACCGCTGACCTTCATGATCACTTCTTTAAAGCCACCATGTTCGCCTTCGTTACAGCTCATGATTTCAATCTGCCAGCGATTCGCTTCAGCATAACGGCTGTACATGCGGAATAAATCACCGGCAAAAATAGCCGCTTCGTCACCGCCTGCACCAGCGCGGATCTCAACGAACGCATTTTTATCGTCGTCAGGATCTTTTGGCAATAATAGAATTTGCAATTCGTCTTCGAGCTGCTCGAGTTTGGCCTTAGCGGCCTTCATCTCTTCCTGCGCCATTTCACGCATTTCAGCATCGTCTTCTTCCAGCATTTCTTTGGCAGAATCGAGATCGGCCTGCGCTTGCTGATAGGCTTTAAAGCCAGCAACAACGTCTTCTAACTGGGCATATTCTTTCGATAACGCACGAAACCTGTCTTGATCGGAAATGACGCTAGCATCACCCAGCAAAGCCATGACTTCTTCATTGCGCTCGAGCAAGCCTTCCAGCTTGCGGATAACGGATTCCTTCATTTAACTCGCTAACCTTAGTTTTTATCTAATCCAAGCGCTGATCTTAACTGACCGAGAGTATTCAAATCGCCCTGACGACTCGCTGCCGTGAGGGCCTGTGTCGGTGCGTGGATAAGTTTATTGGTCAGGCGATTGGCTAGTTCAATCAATACCTGCTCAGTGTCTGAACCCTGGGCTAATTTATTCAGGGCGCGTTCCACTAACTCATCTTTTACCGCCATGCTCTGGCTGCGATACTCGCGAATACTGTCGACCGACTCTAAAGAACGGATCCAATCCATAAATAAGAAAGATTGTTCTTCAGTAATTACTTCAGCTTGCTCGGCGGCTTCTTTTCGAGAAGCCATATTCTGTTCAATAATGCTATGCAGGTCGTCCACTGTATACAGAAACGCGTCATCCAAATCGGCGACTTCCGGCTCAATATCCCGGGGAACTGCTATATCAACCAATAACATAGGTTGATGGCGACGCTGCTTTAGCGCTTTTTCGACCATGCCTTTACCTAGGATAGGCAGAGGGCTGGCGGTAGAGGATATCACGATATCGGCTTTTGGGAGATAATCTGGTATCTGCGCCAGTGTAATTGCTGTTGCGCCAAACTCCTCGCACATGCCTTGGGCACGTTCTAACGTCCGATTTGCTACGACCATTGAAGCCACGCCGTTGTCTTTAAGATGCTTTGCAACCAGTTCTATGGTTTCACCTGCGCCAATCAACAGTACTTTAGTGGTCGATATTGATGAGAAAATATGTTTCGCCATGCTTACCGCGGCAAATGCCACAGAAACTGCGGCGGCGCCAATTTCAGTGTCAGTGCGGACTTTCTTAGCGACTGAAAAAGTATTCTGAAAGAGTCTATCTATGGTTAGCGCAACCGTACCAGCCTCTTTGGCCTTAACGAACGCTTGCTTTACTTGACCGAGAATCTGCGGCTCACCAAGGATCAAAGAATCGAGCCCAGAGGCTACGCGCATCAAATGCCTGACGGCATCTTGACCGTGATAGTTATAGAGACAAGGTGCTACATCCTCATGATCTAGGCCGTGATATTCTTCAAGCCACGCAATAATGTCGGCCTCATCGCCGTTGTTGCAATACAACTCAGTGCGATTACAGGTCGAGACAATAACGGCTTCACCCGAGCGTGTACGACTGGCCAGACTCTTCATAGCGTCATGAATTTTGTCCGGAGAGAAGGCGACTTTCTCACGCAGGTCTACCGTGGCTGTTTTATGGTTAATACCGATTGCTACAAGGCTCATCTGACTCTTTCTAGATTCTTGGCGACTCTCTTAATAAGGGCATTCTACTGAATTGGCCCAACTAAAAACAGAATACGCTTAACAAAACCGAATAAAGGTCTAACTTCTTACCTAAATTTTCTATCAATAATAGGTAAGGCAAAATTTGCCCCAAGGGAGCAAATCTAAGTGACCGCCGATGGAAATTTTACGTTTGGCATTGGTATTCTTTCCAAGCCCTCGTATCATAAGGACTTTGGTATATCAGTCATAGATGAATAATTTGAAGCGCCTCACAAAAACCATTTTCTCTTGTTTTACCTTAAGCGCCCTACTCTTGCTGGCGGGGTGTGAAACCTTGCCGCCGATGACTGACTTAAGCCCAATCACAGTCAATGATGCGCGCCAAGCCAAAGCTTGGGAATTACAGGGAAAACTAGCGATAAAAACTCCCGACGATAAACTCAGTGCCAATATCTACTGGCGCCACAGTGAAGATCGCGATGAACTCACACTCACGACTATGCTAGGTACAACTGTGTTGACGCTTAATTCAACCTCGAACTCTGCCCATTTACATATCGATGGCAAAGATTTTCGCGACGATAATGCCCAGCGTTTACTCGAGCGCGTCAGCGGTTGGTCCATCCCCTTGGCCGATTTACCTTTGTGGATCACTGGTCAAGTTGGCCTGAATGATCAAGTACTTGAAAGCGATAGCCAAGGCAAACCTAAACAGCTCACGAACACTCAAACCCCACCGCCTTGGCAGGTCACATTTTTAAGTTGGCAATCCCAGAGCGGCGCCAACGTGCCCCATCAATTAAAGCTTGAGCGTGGTGACTTACAACTCAAACTACAATTGAATCAATGGCAAGCCCTCGGCAAGCCTGCAATCATACTCGAAGAGAAACCTTAGCATGCCCGCAGCAATTTCACGCCATTGGCCAGCACCAGCCAAGCTTAACTTATTCTTACACGTGAATGGTCGCCGCGCAGATGGTTATCATGAACTGCAAACCTTGTTTCAGTTTATTGATTACTGTGACATGCTCGATTTTAAGGTCACTGAAACCGCAGAACTGATTTTGCACTCCAATATCTCTAATGTTGTCGCCGATAGCGATAACTTAATTCTGCGAGCCGCAAAATCATTACAACAAATCACAGGCTTTACTGGCGGCGCCGAAATCTGGTTGGATAAACGTCTACCCATGGGCGGAGGTTTAGGTGGCGGCTCGTCAGATGCTGCCACCACCTTAGTGGCACTGAACACGTTATGGAACACCCAATTATCGACCGAAGAACTGGCTAAAATCGGCCTTAAATTGGGTGCCGATATTCCTGTTTTTATTCATGGTTTCGCCGCTTTTGCCGAAGGTGTAGGTGAACGCTTGCAAGCGGTAAATCCGAGTGAGCCTTGGTACTTAATCATCGCACCCGATGCCCATGTTTCCACCGCTGAAGTATTCCAAGATCCACTTTTACCACGTGATACCCCGAAACTGGCCATAGATACCCTAATGAACCAACCTTGGGCAAATGATTGTCAAAAACTAGTCGTTTCTAAATACCCTCAAGTTGCCAAGGCATTAGGCTGGCTGCTAGAATATGCGCCGTCGAGAATGACAGGAACAGGCGCATGCGTGTTCGGGGAATTCACACAAAAGCAACAAGCTCTCGCAGCCTTGGCGAAATTACCGTCTGAAATGCAAGGATTTGTTGCACAAGGGATGAATCTTTCGCCGCTCATCACGCGACTCAGTCACCCTTAAACTACTTTCTTCTAGAGTAACCACTTAACGATAACGCCTCGGGTTCCTCCCGTCCCTACATCGTCGTTACTCTAGCCACTAAAATATAAAGCAAACGCCTGAGGTTCATACAGTGCCCGACATCAAGCTCTTTGCTGGGAACGCCACCCCCAGTCTCGCTAAAAAGATAGCCGATCGTCTATTTTGCAAACTCGGAGACGCAGTGGTTGGTCGTTTCAGCGATGGTGAAATCAGTGTCCAAATTAACGAAAATGTACGTGGAGCCGATGTGTTCATCATCCAATCCACTTGTGCGCCGACAAACGACAACCTGATGGAACTCATCGTGATGGTTGACGCGCTGCGCCGTGCATCTGCTGGCCGTATCACAGCTGTTATTCCTTACTTTGGTTATGCTCGTCAAGACCGTCGCGTTCGTAGCGCCCGTGTACCTATTACTGCAAAAGTGGTTGCCGATTTCCTGTCTAGCGTGGGTGTTGACCGCGTTCTGACCTGTGACCTGCACGCTGAGCAAATCCAAGGTTTCTTCGACGTTCCTGTTGATAACGTATTTGGTAGCCCAGTGCTGCTAGAAGATATGTTAGCGAAGAACTTAGATAATCCAGTCGTTGTTTCTCCAGACATCGGTGGTGTTGTTCGCGCTCGCGCAGTAGCAAAACTGTTGGATGATTCTGATTTAGCGATCATTGATAAACGTCGCCCACAAGCGAACGTTGCGCAAGTTATGCACATCATTGGTGATGTTCAAGGTCGTGACTGCATTATCGTTGACGATATGATCGACACAGGCGGCACTCTGTGTAAAGCGGCTGAAGCCTTAAAAGAACATGGTGCGAACCGCGTATTTGCTTACGCAACTCACCCAGTCTTCTCAGGCAAAGCGGCTGAAAATATCGCTAACTCAGTGATTGATGAAGTGATTGTGACTGACACTGTTCCTTTAAGCCCAGAAATGTTGAAAGTGGCTAAAGTGACTCAGTTAACTATGTCTGCGGTACTGGCTGAGGCAATTCGTCGCGTAAGCAACGAAGAGTCTATTTCTGCCATGTTCCGTCACTAATAGTTCTGTTACTGAACGTTCTGACTAATCTGAGTGGTTCCAATGCACAGCTTACTGTTTTAACGAATCACTAAGCTTGCAGAGCTAACCACTCAGACATAAAAACGCACTCCTCGGAGTGCGTTTTTGTTAGTGTATTTTTTAAGCCAGCTTCTGATCATCAGATGTAAACTGGCTTCTACACATTAGATTTTAAAATTACTCACCGCACGGAATAAGAACTCAGCCTGCGCCTTAAGCTCATCCGATGCGGACGCATTTGCATCTGCCGCATGGGATGACTCCTCAGCGATATCGCGGATCACCACCACGTTCTTGTTCACTTCAGCCGCCACCATACTTTGCTCTTCAATAGCCGCCGCAATTTGAGTGCTCATGTCCATAATATTACGCACGTCGTTATTGATAAGCTTCAATAAAGCGCCAGCACTTGCCGCTTGTTCAGCGCTTTCAACGCCTTGTTTTTGGCTAGATTCCATCAATTGCACAATCGATCGGGTACGCGTCTGCAGCGTTTGAATGATGTTAGCAATCTCTTGGGTTGACGATTGCGTCCGCATCGCTAAGTTACGCACTTCATCGGCAACCACAGCAAAACCACGGCCCTGCTCACCCGCACGCGCCGCTTCAATCGCGGCGTTCAAGGCTAAAAGGTTAGTCTGCTCAGCAATGCCGCGGATCACATCTAACACGCTACCGATAGTCTCGCTGTCACGTTCCAATTCATTAACGACCGCTGCAGAGCTATTCAACTGCTCAGCAAGTGACTGGATTTTATGTATCGTTTGCTCAACCTCTAATTGACCACTTTGGGCATTATCGTGAGTCTGACCCGCTTTTGATGCCGCTAATTCGGTTGTTTTAGCGATTTCCTCAATCGTTGCGCCCATCTCAGTGATTGCTGTTGCGACCATGTCGGTCTCATTAAGTTGTTGGCCCACACCTTCGGAGGCGAGCATGGCATTTTCTGAAACACGTTTACAGGAAGTGTTAATCGTTGCGACCGACTCAATCACTTGCTCAATCAGCTGTTGGAAGCTACTCACCATGCTATTGAAATGCTGTGCAATTTCACCAAGTTCATCTTGGGTGGAGGCATCGCACCTCAATGTCAGATCTTTACTCACCTCGATGCGAGAAATGATCTGCGTGATACGCTCAACAGGCGCGATAATACTGCGGATAATCAAGTAGGTAATGATTGATAGTAGTAACGCAATAAAGATAAACACAGTAATACCGACATTAACACTACTACTCTCAGCATCATCAATGGCCTTAAGAGCCAAATTTTTCAAGTCACTCGTACTGCTCTCAGTTTGCTGGTTTGCAGCTAAAACTCGCGCCATAGTACCGTCATTTTCGGTCAAACCAAGCTGCTGTTCCTTATTAATTAAGCTTTTGAAATCCTTTTGATATTGAGTAATAAGCTCTTCAATTTTTCGTTGAGTATCAATATCGATACTCGAGGCATGAAGCTTGTCATTAAACTTACTAATATTAGTATCGAAGGTTTCGACATAACTTAGCTCACGACGCAGCATAAAATCCTTTTCGTTACGCCTAAGTTGCAGCATTGCGGCTTCGAGTGCGGGCTGATCAAATTCTTTGAGTAGCGTTTCAACGTTATGCACCGCAGCTCGTAACGTACCGTACAAACCTGTTTTAGGTGTTAAGCCAATCTCTTGTTGTAGCTGCACCACTTCAGAAAAAGCGGCTTGATACTGATTTAAATTACGGTCAAAACTTTCAAGTGAGGCAGTCGATACCCCATATTCTTTAAAGACTTTCTCTAACTCAGGGACAATACTGTCGATTGCCATGTGGCTTTGCTTATGCAGCTCGACATATTTCAAATCCTTGCGAGCGAAAAAGTCCTTTTCATTTTTACGCAAAATTAAGACGTCGCGCTCTAAATCAAGCACACTTTGAGCCGCGTTAGAAAGTTCCGATTTCACCGAATTTGAATAGAGTTGTAATCCAAACATGGCAATTAGTGCCGAAATAGACACTGCAGCACTGAGTAACAACTTTGAGCGGATTAGCATAGAAAGTCCCCGAATATATAATCTATCTTAAAAAGATAGCTGGAAATTAAGCCTTTAACAGCGCAAACATAGCAATACATTAAAAGTTCACATCAAATACTTTGATAGCTTGTCGATTTAAGCTCCCATACTGTGAGTACCGCATTATTTTTAACTTAGTTCTTCAGGGTGATACCCTACCGTTACTACAAAGTATTTCGTTTTAATTACGTTAAATATACCGTCTCAAAGCAGATGTAAGTGTCATAATATCAATTGATATAAAATGAATTACTTCATTAGCTTAGCAGTACTTTTTCGGGCGAATTCTACTACAAATTACAAAAATGTTACGCTGGATAATTGATCTAAATAAAATATATTTTTTAAGGTTCCAAACCTTTTGTAGCGCCCACTGCGTCAAAACTACAACACTCAATCATTATGGCAGGAAATTACAGTGACAGCAGGGATCCTCCCACTCAATGGCTCAATGTCTGACTTTGAACTGGTCACCTTAGCGAGCCAAGGAGACAGAACTGCCTTCAAGTTGCTGTATCAAAGCCATTACCAACGTATTTACGCCCTATCACTGCGCCTTTGCGGCCATAGCGCTATGGCTGAAGAAATAACCCAAGAGTGTTTTATTTTAGTGTGGCAGAAGTTGCCACAATTTCGAGGTGAGAGTCAGTTTTCCACTTGGTTACACAGTATTTGTGTCAATCAAGCATTGAGCAGCATTCGTAAACAAAAGTCCTTTTGGTCACGATTTATTCCGCTGGAACAAGAAACAGAACCCTTAAGCTCTGATAGCAGCTATAGCGGATTAGATAAGTTAATTTTCAAACTGCCAGAACGCGCTCGCATGGTTTTCGTACTCTGTGCAATCGAAGGTTATCAACATGATGAAATCGCTGACTTACTTGGCATTGCCGTCGGCACCAGTAAGACCCAATACCATAGAGCTAAGCAACTACTACAGGAGATGCTGTAATGACGTTAACGCCGCTTTCCCGTGAACAACAGCTTGAGCAATTGATTAATAGCGCGCCCAAAGAGATGTCGCCTACACATGATCTGTGGCAAGGCATTGAAAAACGCATGGATAAAACGCTGATACCCCAAACGTACAAATCCCAGAAGAGTCACGCTTGGGCGATAGCGGCTTCGTTTATTATTCTAGCGGCATTGGGATATACCCAATTGCCCTATTTCAACTCATTCATAATGCAGCAGACAGAGCTTGCCCAGAACCAAGCTATGCCAGAGCAACCAGAGGATGTGGCCTTACATTTATTACTCACCCAAATTGCAACATCACACCAAGCGCAAGTGGACAACCTAGAACAGGCGCCAAATGCGCTAATGTGGCAAACGAGCAGCTTCAGCGCACCCGTTGAGCAAGGTTTAACTGAGCTAAGGCTCGCGGCAACACAGATTTACCAAGCTTTACAAGCGAATCCAACCGATAAACAACTTTGGCAACTGTGGCTTTGGGTGCAGCAGCGTGAGCTCGACCTATTACAACAGGGCCAAAAATTACCCATTAGAAACTCGACACAAGGAAACACCCTATGAGTAACCTCAATCTCACTAAAGCTAGCCTATTGGTTTCGACACTCTGTTTAGGCTTAATGGGCAATGTGTTAGCAGCACAAAGCGTTGATAAACAGTTAAGTGTCAGCAGCGACACTCAACTGCAGATCAAAGTCCAACGCGGTGATGTGACCATTCAAACATGGGATAAGAGTGAAGTGAGTGTCACTGGCACATTAGATGAATTGAGCGAAGGCTTTGTGTTTGAGCAACAGGGAAATAGTCTCAATATCGAAGACAAAATGCCTCGCCACTATAATGGCAATAATGACAAAGGATCACAGCTCACCATTAAAGTCCCAAAAACGGTTAAACTCAGTGCAGATACCATATCTGCCAATCTGCAAGTTGCCGAAACTCAAGGTGAACTAGATTTGAATACGGTAAGCGGCAATATCAACGCCAACAACTTAAGTGGTAAACCTGAGTTACATACAGTCTCTGGTGATATCACGACCAAAGCACTTGATGGAAAAATCAAATTAGAAACCGTATCCGGCACGATTCAGGACACTGACAGTAAAGGAGAAATGAATTATCGCCTCGTTAGCGGTGACTTAAAAAGCCACACTCAAGCAGAAAAAGTCACGATTGAACAAGTCTCAGGTGAAGTGAATGCTAACTTTAGCGTCACCAAGGAAATCGAGCTCAGAACCGTCAGCGGAGATTCACAAGTATCACTCGCTAAAAACTTCAACAAAGCAAATTTTGAAAGTGTGAGTGGCGATATTACCGTGATCTTTAATGATGTTCCCGATGCCAGCTTCAACTTAGATGGTGGTCCTGGTGGAAAAATCAACAACGGTTTAACCCAAGATGTACCGCAAAAACAAAAATATGTACCAAGCACAGAGTTATCATTCCAAACAGGCTCTGGTGCAGCCAACGTGAAGATGAATACCATCAGCGGTCATCTGATTTTAAAGAAACAGTAATAAAAGCTATTTAGCACAAATAAAAATGCCGCCAAAGTAAAACTCGGGCGGCATTTTTTATATCAAAGTCATCAGACTGAAGCTATCTCTTCAGGCGTCAAATATCGCCATTCACCCAGTGCTAAGGAGGGGTCTAATTCAATTTGCCCTACACTTTCACGATGCAACCCTTGCACATGATTGCCCACAGCGGCAAACATACGCTTCACTTGATGATACTTACCTTCGGTGATGGTTAATCGCACTAATTGTGGATCAATAATCTCCAGTAACGCCGGCTTAGTTAGACCATCTTCACCGCGCAATTCAACGCCAGCGGCAAATACCGCAATCAAACTAGCATCCACTGGCTCATCGAGTTGCACTAAATAGCGTTTGCCACATTCTTTCTTCGGTGAGGTGATCTTATGCGACCATTGGCCATCACTGGTAATCAACACGAGTCCTGTAGTGTCAGCATCTAAACGACCAGCAATGTGCAAAGTTTCTGGCTTAGGCACATCCACTAAGCTCAATACCGAAGGGTAGGTTTCATCTATCGTCGAGCAAATAGTGTCTACCGGTTTGTTAAGCATTAAATAACGCTCGCCCACTAAGACAATCGGCTCGCCTTCAAGGCAAACACACATACCTTCAGTCACTTTAAAACCCGAGTCTTTAACGACTAAGCCATCACAAGTAATATCACTGCGATGCAGGGCTTTTTTCGCTAATGAGCGAGTCAGTGAGGTACTCTCACAGATAAATTTGTCTAAACGCACGTTAATACTCAACTTCAATAAAGAAAACTGCCGTATTATGAAGCCGACCCGTTCAAAGGGCAAAGAATTGCTGCTCAACGCGACCTGTGTTTCTATATTAGCCCTTACGCATTGACAGTAATCACCATAGGGAAAGATGCTATGACTGAATTCCAAAAGATGATCACAGGCCAAGAATATGATTGTCTTGACAGCGAACTCTTAAGTTTAAGAACACAACAGCAGCGACTGAATCGACAATTAAATCAAACGATTGCTCAAAATAGTACTGAGTACACCCAACTCTGCCAACAACTTCTGCCCCTTAAATCGCCAGTCGCAACTATCTCCACGCCGATTTTTATCAGTTATGGCATCAATCTCACTCTTGCTGACAGAGTGTTCATCAATGTCAATGTCACCTTGCAGGATAATGCCCCCATTTTTATTGATGAACAGACTATGGTCGGCCCCAATGTACAGTTTTATACCTCAAGTCACCCACTTGATGCCGAGCTACGTTGCTCAGGTTTGGAAACCGCTAAAGCGATTCACATCGGTAAACGGGTATGGATTGGCGGCGGCGCAATCATAATGCCAGGAATCAATATTGGTGATGATGCCGTCATCGGTGCTGGCGCCGTAGTGACTAAAAATGTCGCAGCCAAAACAGTGGTTGCAGGTAACCCTGCAAAACTAATTAGGCAACTGAATTAACCCTATTTTAAAATGATAAATCGAAGTGCTCACTTACCTGAAAAGGCCTGCATACGGTAACTTTGCAGCTACTGACTTAAATATGCTCACTGGTAACCTTTAGTTACATATCACTCAAGATAAATCCACGATAAACAGTGTAATGACCTTGTTTCGATTCCTAGTAAGGCATTAACATAGTTCATTGCGCCTGAAGCAATCCCATTTTGCCAAAATAACAGCCCCAATAATGGGCACAATAATAAACTCGAAGGAAACAACATGAGAAAAGTACTCATTGGGGGACTGTGTGCCTCACTTATCGCAGGCCTGACTGCCTGTAATGACAAGGCAGCCGAAGTTAAAGCACCTGAAACTGCTAAAACAGCCACCGCAGCGGCAGTGATTCAAGCACTAGGTTCTGGAATTGAATTTGCTAATTTTGATAAAGCGATTCGTCCACAAGACGATTTCTATAAATACGTTAACGGCACTTGGCTAAAAAACACTGAGATCCCATCCGATCGCACTAGCATTGGCGCTTTCTACGATTTACGTGAAAAATCACGTGACGACGTAAAAGCCATTATCGAAGAAGTGGCTGCAACGCCCAACCTCGCCGTTGGTACAGACGAGCAAAAAGTGGCCGATTTATATCGTTCATTTATGGATACTGAGACACTCAATAAACTGGGAGTCACACCAATCCAAAGCGAATTTGATGCTATTAATGCCTTAAAAGATAAGAATGAATTAGTGAAGTACTTCGCCCACAGCCAAATCGCTGGCGCGGGTACCCCAATAGCATTTTATATCGATATTGATGCAAAAAACTCTAGCCGTTACGCAACTCATCTCTATCAATATGGCCTAAGCCTGCCAGAAAAAGACTACTACTTTAACGAATCAGAACGCTTCGTTAATATCCGTAAGGCATATGTCGCCCATATCGAAAAAATGTTTACCCTTGCGGGTCTTGCTAACCCGAAAGCCAGTGCTGAAGCTATTTTAGCCTTAGAAACGGCGATTGCTGCTAAGCATTGGGATGTGGTTGAAAATCGCGACAGCACTAAAACCTACAATCTATTTCAAGTCAAAGATCTGCCAACACTGGCACCAGATATCGATTGGGCTGGCTACTTAGCCGCTCTTGGCGC
Source organism: Shewanella sp. SM71 (assembly GCF_025653905.1). Lineage (NCBI taxonomy): Bacteria > Pseudomonadati > Pseudomonadota > Gammaproteobacteria > Alteromonadales > Shewanellaceae > Shewanella > Shewanella sp. SM71. The sequence continues at coordinate 85,045 of NZ_JAKKRW010000002.1, read as the reverse complement.
TGACAAGCAAACCGATATCATAGTTAACCAACCTAGCTATATCCAAGGGTTAAACGAAGTTTTAAAAACGACTGAGTTAGCCACTTGGAAAACCTATATGCAATGGCAAGTGCTGACGCACGCGGCGAGCAATCTGAGTGAAGCGTTAGACAATGAAAACTTCGCTTTCTTCTCTAAGACATTGAATGGTCAAGAAGAACAAGAACCTCGTTGGAAGCGTGGCGTTGCAGCCGTCAATGGCGTTCTTGGTGAAGTTGTGGGTAAAGTGTATGTCAAACGTCACTTCACTCCAGAAGCCAAAGACCGTATGCAAGCACTGGTTGAAAACCTGCGTGGTGCTTACGGCGACAGCATCAAAGAATTAACTTGGATGAGCGACAGCACTAAAGTGGCTGCTGCGGATAAATTAGCAAAATTCAACCCGAAAATCGGTTACCCGAACAAATGGGAAGATTACAGTAAGCTGACCATCAAGGCAGACGACTTAGTCGGTAACGCTATGCGTGCCAGCGAAGTTGAACATGCTAAATCATTAGCCAAACTGGGCGCGCCAATCGATAAAGACGAATGGCACATGACGCCACAAACGGTTAACGCTTACTACAACCCAACCATGAATGAAATCGTGTTCCCTGCTGCAATTCTGCAACCACCCTTCTTCAATTTGGCGGCTGACGATGCAGTCAACTACGGTGGTATTGGTGCGGTAATCGGCCACGAAATGGGCCATGGTTTTGACGACCAAGGCGCTAAATTCGATGGCGAAGGCAACATGCGTGATTGGTGGACAGAGCAAGACTTGAAAGAGTTCTCTGCTCGCGGCCAAGCGCTGATCGCACAGTACGATGGTTACGCAGTGTTTGATGATCTGCATGTTAACGGCAGCTTAACCTTAGGCGAGAACATTGGTGACTTGTCAGGTGTGACTATCGCTTATCGTGCTTATAAGAAATCGCTTAACGGTAAAGATGCACCCGTTATCGATGGCTTAACGGGCGATCAACGTTTCTTCATCGGCTTCACGCAAATTTGGCGCGCAAAAGCTAAAGAAGAAGCAATGCGTAACCGCGTAGCGACCGATCCACACTCACCTGCGGAATTCCGCGCACTGGGTGCACTATCTAACATGCCTGAGTTCTACACTACGTATGATGTAAAACCTGGCGATGCCATGTATATCGCACCAGAGAAACGCGTAAAAATTTGGTAAGCCAAATTTAAATCACTGTTCAGCGGCATAAGCTGGCCAACAATGGCGCTCACTGTTACAGGTGGCGCCATTTTTATTTCCTTAAACCACTGAGATGAACAAGTCTTCATGGTTGGTTCAGCTTTAATTAAGCAATAGAAGCCTATGGTGGGTGCGTGACCTGAATAACTCACCCATAAGGAAGTAGGCCGCATGACTAAGTTATTTCGTACTTTTTTTATTTTTCTACTCTTATTATCAAGCCGCGCTGGTGTAGCAAATCCTCTCGACATTAGTGACAGTAAAGCAGAACGTGGTAATTACAGTGCAAGACAGGCATCAAGCCATGACCTACAAGGTCTATATGCACTCAGCAGTCAGACCTTCGATGCGCCTCATCAATCCTCGAATGACTTATCCGTGCTCCATCACCAAGCCTATGATGCACAAGCTGAACTCGCCCAATTACTCACCAAGATTGCCCATTATTCACAGGCACAAGTGATTGTTCCGCCAGTAAAGAGTTACCAAAGAGCTGCCGATAAAGTGGCCACAAAATTTAACGGTGATGCCAGCCAAATTACCGACCTTGCAAGGGCAAGTATTGTGACCGACAGCATTCAAGATCTGATGCAGGCCTACCAAACTTTGAATGAGCACACCCAAGTTGTGAAACAAAAAAACCGCTTTGCTGAACCTAAAGCCTCCGGCTATCGCGATCTCAATCTACTGGTACGCTTACCCCAATCAGGCATGATTGCTGAAGTGCAATTACACCTACAGGATATCGCTGATATTAAAAATGGTCCTGAACACAAGGTATATGAAAAAGTACAGAGGATTGAGGCCAATGCTCGTAAACAACAACGTTCACTAAGTGAGTTTGAACTCGCGCAGATTGCCCAATTACGTCAAGAATCACATAAGTTGTACCACAAGGCATGGCTTAACTATAAACGGGTTGATGAAGCCAGTTTATTAAGAGCCTCAGTCGCTTAACTAAAAAGCTTCCACTCTTGCGCTGGTTATCTGTAAAGGTACCAGCGCTTTTTTATATTTTACAGCGCCTGAAACATCATCTTAATAAGGTGTAAAAAAGCACTCTCTCGCATCAAAGTGCCATTTGAGTATATAATCCCGCGCCATAGCCCTATAAGCAGGAAATGCCATGCACGACATTATTGAGCAACTCCAAGAACGCAGCGAAACTGTTCCTGTACCACTCGAATTACCTACATTTGAGCAGCTCGTCGAAGTCGAAGAGCAAATCCTGATTTCATTGCCAAGGGAGCTAAAAGAATACCTGCTGTATGCCAGTGATGTGATTTACGGCACGATAGAGCCAGTAACAGCATCGGATCCCTACTCGCACACCTACCTGCCCGAAGTGACTTGCTATGCGTGGTCCATCGGTATGCCAAGGGACATGATTGCCATATGTCAGCAGGGTGATGCTTTTTACTGTATCGACCAAGATGGTCAAGTACATTTCTGGAAAAACGGCGACTTTACCGATATCTATTGGGAGTCGTTTTGGGAATGGGTTGAAGAAATCTGGTTAAAGATCAAATACTAATTTTACTTTTATTGCATTGAGAACACGATTATGTATAAGAACATTGGCTTGAATGCCATCGAAATGAGCTACTTACGCCAGTCACTCAGCTTAAGCGCGGCTCAAGTTGGTGCTCTGACTAACCATAGCGAAGCCGATGTACTCGCCTGGGAAAGCGGTGAACAACTGGCACCTGAGCTGGCGCAAAAGAAACTGCTTGATATTGATGACATCATTGAGATGCAAGTGCTCAACACCTGCGATGGTATCGAAGAACTATTTAAGAAAGAACCTAAGCGTCACTTAGCCTTCGTGGTCTACCCCACTCAAGCGGTTTACACACAATACAACCCCGAATTCTTAAGTTCACTGCCTTTTACTGAGCTGTACAACACGGCAGCTTGGCGCATTAAGAAAGAGTGCAAACTGGTCCTAGAAGTCGACGTCAGCCTAGTGGCTCTCGACGTGGATGCCTACAAAGCCTTCCGTGAACCGACCAAAATGAGTGAAAGCCGCGAAAGTCGCGCAAAGTGGGCAGCGACTCAGTTATAAACTCAACCGTCACAAGTTTTAACCCTATAAAAATAAAGGCCAATATCATTATTGGCCTTTTTTATTAGAGATCACACCACCCATCATAAATGACGCGCCATTCCGAATGAAATGACGCTAAGCGGTAGTTAGAAGTTCATCGTGAATTTAGTGTAAATGTATCGGCCCATAGGATTATGTACTGAAATAACATAGCCGTAGAGATCCGTATCACCGTCACCGATAGCAAATGGTGGCTCTTCATCAAATACGTTGTTCACGCCTAGTGTCAGCTTGAACATTTCATTGAAGCGATAAGTACCAGACATGTCGACCAATAATTGAGAGTCGATCATACGAGACTTATTACTTTCAAAATCAAGTACACCATCGAAATTGATATCTGGGGTATCTTCAAATTCACCGATGTAACTCAAATTAATATTGGCGGCAAAATTATCCATAGTCCAGTTAGTGGTGAGTAACCAGCGATGTTGAGGGAACTTATACTCACCCGTGTAATCCAGACCATCTTTCTCAAAATTATGTAAGTAGCTGTACTCTAAGCCAAACTTCAAATCCCCATAGCTATCTAGCTCAAAACCATAATGACTAGAGACATCCATCCCTTGTACATCTTGAGAGCTTAAGTTGATAAAGCTTGAATGGATAATACTGATCGGACCTAAAGTTTGACCTAGCTGTGGCGCTAAGCGCTCGCACACTGTGCTATTTTGATCGTTACAATTTGCAGTATAGATATCGCCTAATGGCTGTTTATCAATTTTGTTGTCTTGCGTGATGCTAAAGATATCAAAACCCACATCAAACGTCTGACTCGGCGCCCAGATCATACCGACGTTCCAAGTTTCGGATTCTTCAGCATCCAGCTCAGAGTTACCTTCAAATTCAGTGTTGTAATCTAAGGCTTCACAATCAACATTATCGGCAGCGCAACGGTAAGTATCGACAAAGAAACTACTTTCGCGAGATGGACCAAGACCTATCTGCGCTAACGAGGGTGCACGGAAGCCCGTAGACCAAGACGCGCGCGCCGTTAGCTCGTCAGTCACTCCCCATTGAAAGGCGACTTTAGGGTTAGTCGTTGAACCAAAATCGCTGTAATGATCATATCGACCAGCGAGTTGCAACTCGAAGTTATCCGTGACTGGAATAGATAATTCCATATAAGCGGCATATTGCTCACGGGATGCCGCCGCAGAGACAGCTTCAGTACCAAAAATCAATCCACGTTGGAATTGCTCATCGGGCACATCACTGACATCTTCTTCGCGATATTCAGCTCCCGCCGCCATCATGATGTCGCGACCAGCCAAGGTAAATGCTTGACCAGATATGTTAGCCGCATAAGATGTCATGTTTGACAAACCTTGGCGTACTAAACTGGTGGTAATAGCGTCAATGACCTCTTGTGAGTTCATCGTGCCGCCGAAAGGATTGTAACGACCCGCATCAATTTCACGTTGCAAATAATCTGTTCTTACCCAGCCTTGGCTGCGATCACCCGTTTGAGTCGACTCACTGCGACCTTTTTGAACAGAAGCTTCCCAATCCCACTCTTTTACTACACCGCGTAAACCAGCAACTAAACGTAAACTATCGGATTCAATATCCCAACGTCGCGCCCCCGCATCAACCGTACGGAAGCGACCAATTTCAATATCTTTCCCCCAAGGATTATTCGGGTGAGATCCAGGTACAGTTAAACCAGCATCCTCGTCAAGTGGTGTCGGTGCTCCACCTGCGATTGAGGTATTGTGCTGCGCCGCTAACTCTAAAAATGCTGTTAAATCATCATTAAAATGATAGTCAAATTGGCCAATAGCCCCTACGCGCTCCGCAGCCGGCGCAACAAAATTGTATGAGCCGTACTCAAATAAACAACTTCCACTCGCGGTTGCACTATCAGCAGGACAAGCAGGATCGATAGTTTTAACACCATCAACATAGAAATACCCAGGAAAACCACGGGAAGAACGAAAATCTTCACCACCATAAGGTGATTGATTTGAAACACCAAAACGTCCTAAATCAGTCGCAGCTAAAGTATCATTTTTGAAATAGTCGAGGATAACGGAAGCACTGCCCTTATCGGACTTCATCCCCCACACCATATTCGCTGTCGTTTCATCGTAGCCAGTGCCTGAAGCATCACCGTATCCAAGATTGACCTCAATGCCTTCAATATCTTTTTTCAGAACAATGTTAACCACACCCGCGATCGCATCAGAACCATAAATAGCCGATGCACCGTCCTTCAGTATGTCGATACGTTCAATAGCTGATACCGGAATATTATTGATATCAACAAAGGAATTAGTGATACCTTCGGCAAAAGCACTCGCCGCAACACGACGACCGTTAATTAACACTAAGGTCGCGTCTGGGCCTAAACCACGTAGACTGATAGATGCGCCGCCGTTGGCGGTTGAATCTTGGCTGTTTCCTCGGGTAGAAAACGCGCCAGCACCATTGGCAGGCATGCGTTCAAGTAATTGCTGCAGGTTATCAAATCCCATATTGGCAATATCGTCTTTACTGATCGATTGAATAGGGGAAGGGCCTTCAATATCGGTACGTTTAATACGGGAACCCGTTACTTCAATACGTTCAACTTTTTCTGCACCTTTATCGGCAGCATGGGCCACTGTTGGCGCATATGCCATAGCAATTGCGATTGCACAAGCACTGGGTAGAATCTGAGGTCTGTTCATACATTTCCCTTGTTTTATTTATCTCATTAAAATTATTTTAACAATAAGAAAACCCTAAATTAACAATACACAAGGTAATGAGTTACAAACCAAAGTCAATGGCAGAGAAATAAAAGTTAAGCTTTTGTTACATTTGAGGCAGTGTATTTTCCTCATACGAGAATCAAAGAAGGTCTAAGCACTAAAAATTCAACCTACAAGACAAGTCGCAGTATTTGAATATCAGAATTAAAGGAAGAAATATGGAAGACAAGATTATTTATCAAGCAGAGTTTGAAACCCATTTAGGTTGGTATTGGTTGCTTTCAGGGGCCGCCTATTTCAGCCTAAGCATAATAGGTATTCCCTTGTTATTACTTTGGTTTCCAATAGGGCTGTGGGGGACTCGCCGCTATATTAACAACATGAGTGCCGAGCTCACCAGCAATAAACTTATTGTCAGGAGGGGCATATTAACTCGTACTGAAAACACTGTGCCTTTGGACAAAATTACCGATATGGCATTGATCCAAGGCCCAATTATGCGCCTATTTGGTCTGCATAAACTCACGGTAGAAACCGCAGGGCAATCGGGCGCAGGCGCATTGATAAGCTTAGTCGGCATAGTCGATGCGCCTCGATTTAGAGCCCGCGTATTAGAACAAAAAGAACGGCTTACCCAGCCCTTGCACCCAATAAGCCCATCGGCACAGCCAGATAATACGCTGTTACAAATCGTAGTCGAAATGGCTGCAAGCTTAAAACGCATTGAAACTTTACTCAGTCAAAAATTAAACAGATAAATTGAATAAAACGACTTTTAGTTCAATCACTTTACCTTTAATGTTGAGCCACTCACTTAGCGTTAGCGCGGCTTTAACATGAGCGCAGCCTTAACATGAGGGAGTGTTCGATTCCCCAGATTAATTTTCAACAGGCATTTTTAATAACGACATGACAGAATCTTCAGTAACTTCTCCTTCATCCTCTTGGATGACACACCTAACTCTCGGCATTAAAGCCATGGGCCCAGGTGTTCTTATGGCCGCCGCGGCGATTGGCGCATCCCATTTAGTCGCCTCGACTCGGGCGGGCGCCGAATTTGGTTGGCAACTAGCTTGGGTTATTCTTGGGGTGAATTTACTTAAGTATCCCTTCTTTGCAGCTGGCGCACGCTACACAGCTGCCACAGGGGAGAGTCTACTGCACGGCTACCAAAAACAGGGCCGAGGTTACTTACTGCTGTTTACTGGGCTCAATGTGATCGCCGCCATTGCCAGTACTGCAGGGGTGTGCATGTTAACCGCCGCTATGTTGACCCAATTTATTCCGCTCCCCATCGATTGGTTAGCCCTACTGGTATTGCTGAGTTCATTGGCTTTACTGATTTTAGGCCATTATCAACTGCTTGATAGACTCACTAAGATCATCATGTTCGCCCTAACCTTAACCACATTAATTGCCGTGGCCTTAGCTTGGGATCATGCTCAACCATTAGCGAGCAATTTTGTCTCTCCTTCACCTTGGCAATGGGCCCATGTGGGATTTCTGGTCGCCATGATGGGTTGGATGCCAGCCCCGATTGAAGTCAGCGCTTGGAATTCTCTCTGGCTGCTCGAAAAACAAAAAAGCCAAACAGTGACGAAAGCGCAGGCGCTACTCGACTTTAACTTAGGCTATATCATCACTGCGATCCTCGCGATCGTGTTTTTGTCCTTGGGCGCCTTAGTGATGCACGGCAGTGGCGAACACTTTTCAGATTCCGGTGCGCAGTTTGCTAATCAATTGATTAATCTTTACAGCCAAGTGATGGGCGGCGAGAGTCGTTATCTTATTGGTATTGTGGCATTTCTGTGTATTTTCAGCACAACAGTAACAGTGATCGATGGCTATAGCCGTACCTTAGATATGGGCTGGCAGTTACTCACCTCAAAGACCAGTTCAGATAAACGCCTCACTGGGATTATGCTCGCCATCAGTGCCTTTGGCTTATTGCTGATCCTCTTCTTTAAAGGTGCACTCTTACCGTTACTCGAGTTTGTGATGATCTTGGCCTTTATGACCACAGTCATTTTTGCTTGGTTAAATTACCGCTTAATGACCAGCAAACAGCTTCCCGAGACAGACAGATATGGGACTAAGATGAAACTCCTCTCTTGGTTTGGCCTGATTTATCTACTGATTTTCGCGGCACTGTTTATCTATTGGTACAACATCATTAAAGGTTAATTGCCCAGAATGTTTATGCCGGAGCAATAAATGGCCTTAACTAACTGCCATTAAATTCCCGCTGAATTCTGCAATTAAGGTGGTTTGGGTATATAATGCGGGCTCTTAAACCAGATAGCGCAGCCGCGCCAAGAGATTACCATGATTAATAATGATATTTTGCGCCGTTTGCGCTTCGTGTTTGATTTTAGCAATGCAAAAATGATTAAAATTTTTGCTAAAGCTGGAAGAGAAGTGCCTGTCGAAGAGATGATTGATCTTCTACGTAAAGAAGAGGAAGAAGGTTATAAAGCTTGTAACGACACGACCTTATGTCAGTTTTTAGATGGTCTTATCATAGAGAAGCGCGGTCTACGTGAAGGTGCAGAAATTCCAGCGCCCGTTTCACGTTTAAACAACAACCTCATCTTTAAAAAGCTGAGAGTTGCCCTCGAAATGCGTGAAGAAGACATAGTAGCAGCTTTGGCTTTAGCCGAAGTGCAAATGTCAAAATCAGAGCTAAGCGCCCTGTTCCGCAATCCAGACCACAAGAATTTTAAAGAGTGTGGCGATCAAATACTGCGTAACTTTATTCGCGGCTTATCACTTAAGTATCGCGGCGTATAACGCTAAATCTATGACATCAAACGCAGCTTAGGCTGCGTTTTTTTACCTCTACGTTTATCTATACTAAGCTTGCTTGAATACACACAAGCGTATCGCAATTTCACTTCAACAACCTCAAAAATCCTGTTTTAAACAGCTGACTTTTTTACTGCTGCAAAAAAAACCACAAATACCTCGTTCCACGGACAACAAAGATCACATTTCATGATAACCTTACGTGACTTACAGCACGTATTGACCACTTAAACAATAACTCAAAAGGTTACCCATGGACGATAATAAACGCCCCCTCTATCTTCCGTTTGCAGGACCTGCCATTCTTGAAGCCCCACTGATTAACAAGGGCAGTGCATTTTCTGAAGAAGAGCGTATTTTCTTTAACCTCGAAGGCTTAGTCCCCTATGCCATTGAAACGATTGAGGAGCAGGCTTCTCGCGCCTACGATCAATTTAGAAGTTTCAATAACGACTTAGACAAGCATATTTACCTACGTAATATCCAAGACACAAACGAGACCTTATTTTATCGTTTAGTGCAAAATAACATCAGCGAGATGATGCCCATCATCTATACGCCGACGGTAGGTTTAGCTTGTGAACGTTTCTCGAAAAACTATCGCCGCAACCGTGGTTTGTTTATCTCCTATCCGAACAAAGATAGGATCGATGACATCCTCAATAACTCGACTCGTCAAAAAGTTAAAATTATCGTAGTCACTGATGGTGAACGTATTTTAGGTCTTGGCGATCAAGGTATTGGCGGCATGGGGATCCCTATCGGTAAACTGTCACTCTACACTAGCTGTGGCGGTATCAGTCCAGCTTATACTCTGCCTATCACCTTAGACGTAGGCACAGATAATCCGCAGTTGTTAGAAGATCCTATGTATATGGGCTGGCGCCATCCGCGTATCGGTGGCGAAGAATACGCCGAGTTTATCGAAGCCTTTATGCAAGCTGTCCACGTGCGTTGGCCGGATACTTTGATCCAGTTCGAAGACTTTGCCCAAAAGAATGCCATGCCGATCCTAGAGCGTTATAAGGATCGCTATTGCTGCTTTAACGATGATATTCAAGGTACTGCTGCGGTTGCCGTTGGTTGCTTGCTCGCCGCGTGTAAGGCTGCGGGCACTGAATTGAATCAACAACGTATCGCCTTCCTCGGTGCTGGTAGTGCCGGTTGCGGTATTGCCGAAGCTATCGTGGCACAAATGGTGTCTGAAGGGATCAGCGACGAGCAAGCTCGCACTCAAGTGTGTATGGTTGACCGTTGGGGCTTATTGCTGGACAACATGCCTAACCTGTTGCCATTCCAGCAAAAATTGGCGCAGAAATGCACCAACATCCAAAATTGGAGCAATTTCAGCGACAATATTTCACTGCTCGATGTGGTTAACAACGCCAAGCCGACAGTGCTGATTGGGGTATCTGGCGTTCCGGGTCTCTTCACCGAAGAAATCATCCGTGCTATGCACAGCCATTGTACTCGGCCGATTATTTTCCCTATGTCGAACCCCACCAGCCGCGTAGAAGCGACACCGAAGGACATTTTGCATTGGACCTCAGGTCAAGCACTCGTCGCTACGGGCAGCCCATTCGAGCCTGTGGTTGTCGATGGTGAAACCTATGAAATTGCCCAGTGCAACAACAGCTTTATCTTCCCAGGTATTGGCTTAGGCGTATTAGCTTCTGGCGCACGTCACGTATCCGATGCCATGCTGATGGCTTCAAGTCGCGCACTTGCCGAATGTTCGCCACTGGCAATCGATGGTACAGGTCCACTACTGCCTAAACTGGAAGATATCCATGCGGTGAGTAAGCATATTGCTTTCGCCGTAGGTAAAGTCGCAGTTGAACAAGGGTTAACGCTGCCAATGAGCGATGAGATCTTACAGCAGTCGATTGAAGGCAATTTCTGGAGTCCAGAATATCGCCGTTACAAACGCACTTCGTTCTAAGCATAGCGTTGCCGCGACTTAAGTTGCAGTAAAACAGCTTAGTTGAGCGTTTGTGCTAGCCAGCAAAAAGCCCGTTACTTTGCAGTAACGGGCTTTTTCATTTCAGGCACAGTTTTTCATTTCAATAGAACACTAAGGTGCCATCACCTGTTTAAAGCTATTGAGCAAAGCGCGATCGGTACGCGCTTTCTTCAACTTACGTAGGCTTTCTTTGAGCGATTCATCGGCTAAGCGCGTAAAAATGCCATTATATTCTTGCTCTTGGATTGCACTATCGGTATCGGCTTGCTCAGAAATTTCTTGGGCGACACGACTCAATTGCAACCAAGCATTCGCGATATAGAAACCGTGGAATGCGGCTTGTTCCATTAGATTACGTGCACTGGCAGGTAAAGATGCCCAAGCTTGGCTAAATTTACCTTCCCTGTCTTCCAACAGTTCGGCACACAAACCTTGGTACGCTGCTAATAAGTCACCCGGTAATTTAGCCATTGGTAATACTTTATTCGCAACATTGTAAGAAATCTGCTCGGCAGTTTCGCGGTAAACAGCTGATAATTCGCTCATAAAAATCTCGATTCACATCCCAAAAAATAGTCTTAAAACTGACCACTCACATATAAACCATAAACGCCGTTACCCGCAATCGGCGTAACTGTAATCCCCTCATAGGGTTGAGTAAAATACCAACCCGCCAGCGCTCCAATCGCCGCGCCAGCTAACACATCCTCGAGATAATGTTGGTCGCTCGCCACTCGTGTGTAACCCACATAAGATGCGGCAACATAGGCAGGTAAACCATATTGCCAACCATAGCGCTGCTGAATAAACGTCGCCGCCATAAAGCTGTCTGAGGTATGACCCGATGGAAACGAATCATCGCCACTATCGTCTGGCCTGTCTTTACTCACACTATACTTAAGACCTTCAACAATTAACCGACTCGACACCGCTGCCTGAATTAACTGCCAACTACCATCATAACCCTCTTCATAAAACAAGGTCGCACCCATCGCAGTAGCGGGTAATAATAAATGCAATACATCGCCAGAGGTTTCTAAATCTGAGCCTGCCCAACTAGTGCCACTCATCATGAATAATGCAGCACAGAGTAATTTCTTCAAGGGTGATTCCTTTGTGGGATAATAACCAAGGCGGAGTTTATACCTTGATCATTAACCGAATGCAAAATTGCTATACATCTATATTAAAAATGAACAAACAAGTTATGCTAAGCTAATAATTAGCTATTGATTTTAATTCGAACAGGAATCTTTTTTGCTACATCAACTTAGGTATTTATCATTCTCCTTATTGCTGCTTCTACTGCCGCTCAGCAACGCTATGGCAGAAGAAAAGACTCAGGTTGATAAAATATTTGCAAGATTTGAAAGCGGCGTCCCTATGACCCGTGAAGAAATCGAAAGCAATCTAGCGTTATTAAGCAAACTAATTTCGACTGACGATGTCACCCGTCATGAAAAGCTACAACTGCTCAAATGCTGGGATCAGAATACAGAAAACGACACAGCTATTGCACTGGCACTTAAAAATACTAACCAAGCACTGAGCAATATTCCGCCAACCGCCTCCCCCCATTTCATTACCGACCTCACGCTCTGCCACTCTTGGTTTCTGCAATTAAGTGGTGATATGGATGGCGCGATGGAAGGCTATAATCTCAGTGTTAAACGTGCCTATGAGCATGAAGACCTTAAGCTAATAGCCGACTCGCGCAGCATTCGCGGCGCACTTTACTCTTATATTGGCGATTTTTCTGCGGCATTAGACGATCTCGTCACAGCGCAAGATCTCTATGAATCACTCAATTTAAGCGGTTGGGCTAACATTAACCTTGCCGATGTTGCTACCAGTTTTAGACGTTATGGCGATCCCCAAAGTGCAATCCGCTATTACACCAAACTCAAAGCTCTCTATCTAAAAAACAATAACCAAGAACAGGCAATGTATGTCAACTCGGACATTGGCCTTGCCTTAGATGAACTCGGTGAACATCAACAGGCCGTAGATAATTTCTTAGTAAGTTATCAATACTTCAAGGAACATCAGCAGGAAAAAGTGGCAGCAACTATGGCAACGAATATTGCCTACAGCTTAATCAAACTCAATCGTCTAAACGAAGCCGAAAAGTATTTAATCGAAGCCGATACTGTTATTAATGAAAAAGATCTGACCGATTACAGCTTCATGAAGCTTTTTATGGCCGATATAAAGTTTCAACAAGCTCGCTATAAAGAGGCGCTTACCGAACTTGAGCAAGGGGAAAAAGCCTTTCGCACTCTGCAGAATAATCGGGGACTCACTCAACTGCTGCAGCTTAAAAGTAACATATATGTGGCTATGAATGATTTATCTGCCGCCTACGGAGCGCTGCAAGAATTTGTTACCCTAACAAAAAAAGTCGATGGCAATTCTCTCTCCCATCATACGACAGAATTAAAGGTCAAGTTTGATACCAGTCGGATTGAATCTGAAAATCAACGCTTGATTGAAAACCAAAACCTTAAAGAACAAGAGCTCGCGCTACTCGAAAAGAACAAATCACTGCAACACATTATCCTATTACTAGCGGGCTTTATCCTGACGATAGTGTCTATATTCGCTTATAAACAAGTACATAGAAATCGCCAACTGCAAGTTATTGCCCTCACAGATTACCTTACCAAACTCCCTAATCGTCGGCATATTTATGCCCAAGCCGCGAAATATTTTCAGCAAGCCTTAAAACATCAAAGCCCTTTTTCAGTGATTATTTTTGATGCGGATCACTTCAAAAAAATCAACGATAACTTCGGCCATGAATTAGGCGATCGCGCCCTTATGACCATTGCAAATGCAGGCCGAGCCTTATCGGGTAATAAAGATCTCGTTGGCCGCATCGGTGGTGAAGAGTTTTTAATCCTATTGCCTAACACTGATGCCACAGGTGCGTTAGCGCTGGCGCATCAATTGCAGAACCATATTAGCCGCCTTAGCGCACAGAATTTACCAGCAGAACTCAAATTAACCGTTAGTGCTGGTGTCGCCACTTTAGAACCACAAAATAATACGGAAGATGCATATCAAGATAAAGATTTTGCCACCCTGCTAAAGCGGGCCGACAATGCTCTTTATGAGGCTAAAAATGCGGGCAGAAATTGTTTGAAATCAGCCAAGAATGAGGCTTTAAGAGAGAATTAAACGGCCTTATGCCAAAACACTTGATGTTGTAATGGCGGTGGCAAAGTGCCAAACCATGTCTGATACAGACGACTAAATTCACCTGAGTCTTTCATTTTCTCAAGCTCTGTTTGCCAACTGATAACGGTTTCCGCCGACGTCCCTTTAGAAAAAGCTAAATAGAGATTAATCTCCGATACCACAAACACTTGGCGGATATCTGTCTCACTCGCGCCAACCTCTTCGAGTATCTGCTTTACCGCAAGATCCGCTTGGCACCAAAAACGAATTCGAGAAAACAGCAACTGTTTCGCCGATTGCTGCGGAAAACTCGCCACCAGCAAATTATCCACGCCCGCTTGTTGTAGCAACTGCGCACCCGCCGATTCCCGATAAACCCCCACAATATCTGTCGATTGAAGTTCAGCAAGTTGATCGAGAGCGATGGGATCTGCCGCCCTTGCGTACAATGCAATTTTGCTGGTCGCAATAGGACCGATAAAATCGAACTGCTCAGCTCGCTCATCATTAATTGACGTAGCAAAAAGTAAAACGTTCGCAGAGGTATTGGCAATTGAATACGCCCGAGCCCAAGGTAACACATCGATTTTTTCACTCTGACCCAGTCTTGATTGCAAGGTATTGACTAAGTCCACCGCAAAACCTTGCGGCACACCATTTTGCTCGTAACTCATGGGAGGCCAAGCTTCGGTCACCAATTTCAACTTGTCAGGCGCCGCAAAAACAAGATTAGGCATCAGGCCTAATAAGCTCATCGCAAGAAAACACGCCCTAAGGGGAAACGCACTCAGCATACGAATACCAAACGATAAACATTAGACCTAATCATAGACTCAATCCCAACTGCAAATAAACAAATACCCCAAAGAAAATATCGCCTCACGCCCCCTTCTGAGTAAACTCGTCCTCAATAAGTGAAAACTGCTATCATATTGCCACCTAGCCAAGAGCCTCGCTGCAATCAATTCATGTCAACTTTAGCCAATCAAACCCCAAGCCAATCCTATGCCAGCATGCTGTCGCGGCTCGCTCTTCAAATTAAAACGTGGGGAAAAGCACTCGGATTTGCGCAGGTTGGCATTTGCGATACGGATTTAACCGCTGAAGAAGCCAAACTCCAAGCATGGCTAGACAAAGGTTTTCATGGCGAAATGGCCTATATGGCTACCCATGGCATGATGCGCGCTCGCCCGCAAGAACTGCATCCGGGCACAGTGCGGGTGATCTCCGTACGGATGGACTATTTACCACCCGAAGCTGGCTTTGCAACGAATCTCACCGATCCCAACTTAGGTTATATTTCCCGTTATGCAGGAGGTCGCGACTACCACAAGTTGATCCGCGCTCGACTTAAAAAGCTGGGAGATCAAATCAGTGCAGAGCTAGTTTCTCTCGGTTTCGATGCCGCTGACTTTCGCCCCTTTGTTGACTCAGCACCAGTACTTGAGCGCCCCTTAGCCGAAAAAGCCGGTATAGGCTGGACAGGTAAACACTCACTCATACTCAACCATGAAGCTGGCAGTTGGTTCTTTTTAGGTGAGCTACTGATCAATTTGCCGCTACCAGTGGATATTCCCATTCAAGAAGGCTGTAACACTTGTGTCGCCTGCATTACCTCCTGCCCAACGGGTGCAATCGTAGAACCTTATGTAGTCGATGGCAGACGCTGTATTTCCTATCTCACCATTGAACTGCAGGGCGCTATTCCTGAAGAATTTAGGCCACTCATGGGCAATCGCATCTATGGCTGCGATGATTGCCAACTCGCGTGTCCCATCAATCGCCAAGCGCCGCTGACTGAAGAAACTGACTTTCATATTCGTCCGCAGTTAAAGCAACCTGACCTTCTCAGCCTTTTTGCTTGGAGCGAGGCCGAGTTTCTTAAACAAACTGAAGGCAGCGCCATTCGTCGCATTGGACATAAACGTTGGCTACGTAATATTGCAGTAGCACTGGGTAACGCTCCCGCAAGCCCAAGCATTGTTGCCGCACTTAACGCCCGCAATCACAGCGAAGATATCGATGAGATAGTGCGTGAGCATATTGAATGGGCGCTTAATGCCCAGCAATCGCGCCTTGCTGAAAGCGCTGCAACTGAACAACAAAAAGCCCGCCGCAAAACCGAACGTATGGTGCGCATTATCGAAAAAGGCTTACCGCGAGATGCTTAAGTCAGTCGGCAATAAATAAAAGACAACGGATGCATAAGCATCCGCTGTTACTAATTCAACAAACTCAATAAGCTCAGTAAAAAAATATTTCACTCAAGCATAATATTAACCAAGGCGGCGACGTAGTTCTCGCGTGGCATCGACCATGTTTTTCAGTGCGGGTTCGACTTCATCCCAAGTACGGGTTTTTAGGCCACAATCTGGATTGACCCACAGCTGACGTACGGGCACTTTTTGCGCCGCTTTCTCGATTAAGTGCACCATGGCCTCCACACTTGGGGTGTTTGGCGAGTGAATGTCATACACACCTGGGCCGATTTCATTGGGATATTCAAAATCTTCAAAGGCGTTGAGTAACTCCATCCGTGAACGCGAAGTCTCGATAGTAATCACATCGGCATCCATGGCGGCAATCGCGGCAATAGTGTCGTTAAACTCGCTGTAACACATGTGGGTGTGGATTTGAGTCTCATCAATCACCCCAGCAGCGCTGAGTTTAAAGGCATTCACCGCCCAATCTAAATAGGCTTGCCACTCACTTTGTTTCAATGGCAGACCTTCACGGAAGGCGGGCTCATCGATTTGTATAATGCCAATGCCGGCATTTTGTAAATCCACCACTTCATCACGAATCGCCAGCGCCAGCTGAGTCGCAATCACATCGCGGCCGATATCTTCACGGGCGAATGACCAATGCAGAATCGTCACAGGGCCAGTCAGCATGCCTTTTACAGGCTTGTCGGTGAGACTTTGGGCAAACTCGGCCCAATCAACCGTCATCGCCTTTGGACGACTAACATCACCATAGATCAACGGCGGCTTAACACAGCGTGAACCATAGCTTTGCACCCAACCATTTTTGGTAAAGCCAACGCCCGCAAGCTGCTCACCAAAGTATTCCACCATATCGTTGCGCTCGGCCTCACCATGAACCAGCACATCGATACCGAGTTTAAGCTGGCGGTCGATAGTATCGCGGGTGACTTGTTGTAATTGCTCTGTATATTGTGCATCACTCAGATCGCCCTTGCGCCAACGACTGCGTAGTCCACGGATTGCAGGTGTTTGTGGGAAGGAGCCAATGGTGGTGGTCGGCAACAGAGGTAAACGGTATTTCTGCTGCTGCACTGCTTGGCGTACGGTGAAATCACTGACGCGCTCATAATCGGCAGATGTCAACGCGGCAACGCGGGCAATCACTTGACTGTCGGCAGCCTGCGCTTTCGCCTCGCGGCGCGCCAAACTGGTTTGCACAATCTCTTTTGCCGCGATAGATTCAGGTGCCAGTAGCAATTGGCGCACATTGGCCAGTTCAAGTAATTTTTGCTTCGCAAACGCGAGTTGTTGACGCAGCGCGGGCTCAAGCGTGGCTTCCACATCTAAATCCACAGGGCTGTGCAGGAGTGAGCAAGAAGTACCGATCCACAAGCGATCTCCGAGATCACGGGCAACCGCGCCTATGCGTTCGGCAATCAAATCCGCCTCTGCCGCCCACACGTTGCGACCATTGACCACACCCACCGACAAAATTTGATCTCGACCAAGCGCATGGGCAAAGACTGCCAATTGATCCGGCGCTGTGACTAAATCGACATGCAACCCCGCGACCGGCAAGGCCGATACCAGCGCTTGATGGTGTGCGATACCGCCGTAATAACTGGTAAGAAGGATCTTCACCTTCGCAGTGCTGAGGGCTTGATACGCCTCAGTCATCGCCGCTTGCCATTCGCCATCCAATTCCAATGCGAGAATGGGCTCATCGAGCTGTACCCATTGCACTCCCAGAGCAGCAAAACGCACCAAAATGTCAGCATAAGCAGCTAATAAATTGGGTAATAAGCTTAACTTATCAAACTCTTGGCCCACGGTTTTAGCAAGGAACAAGTAGCTAACAGGGCCGAGTAGCACAGGTTTTGCTTTATAACCTAAGGACTGCGCTTCGCTAACTTCATCAAAGAACTGCTCATAGGCAATCGAAAACTCTTGGTTTTGGCTGAGCTCAGGTACCAGATAGTGATAGTTAGTATTGAAATACTTGGTCATTTCAGAGGCTGGCGCATCTTGGCCCGTTGGCGCTCTGCCGCGGGCAACACGGAATAAAGTATCGAGATCGATTGCCCCTTCACCACGATGACGATCAGGAATGGCATTTAAAGTCGCGCTTAAGGTCAGCACTTGATCATAAAAGGCAAAATCACCTACGGGAACTTGCTCAATGCCAGCAGCAGCTTGCCACTGCCAATGGGTGCGGCGAAGTTCACTCGCCACTTCACGTAATTGTGCCTGAGTGCTCTCACCACGCCAGTATTTTTCTAAGGCAAATTTCAATTCACGACGACGCCCAATACGGGGAAACCCAAGACTATTTAATTGCATACTCTATCTTCCTTTATTTGAGATAAGCCATATTCGGCACTTACACCCACCAGATTGTTTTCTCTTGGCACTTTTCAGCACTTCAGCCTGATAAATAACAATGGGCGTCTGGACGTCTAGAAGTTTATTGTGTTAGTCTCTATTCCAGCAACCGAATTGATTTCAAGCACAACATGAGCGAAATTCACTTGGAGTGAACATGATCGAACTAAGACACCTGCGAACCTTAATGGCCCTGAAAGAAAGCGGCAGTTTGGCGGGCGCAGCCAAAAAACGTTTTGTCACTCAATCCGCCCTCTCCCACCAGATTAAGGAGCTGGAGCAAAGGATTAACTCGCCCATTTTTGTGCGTAAGAGTAAGCCACTGTCATTCACCCAAGAAGGTGCACGCCTGCTGCATCTGGCCGAAGAAATTTTGCCTAAGGTGTTAGAAACCGAGACAGATTTGAAGAATGGGCTGGAAACCGAAACCAATCAGTTGCGTGTCGGCATTGAGTGCCATAGCTGTTTTCGCTGGTTAATGCCTGTAATGGAGCAATTTAGGCAAGATCATCCGGCAGCCGAGTTAGACTTGTCGAGCCGTCATCTGTTCGACTCGCTCAATGCCTTAGAAATGGGTGAACTGGATATTGTATTAACCTCAGATCCTGTGCCTGGGCATTCACTCGCCTACCAGCATTTGTTTGATTTTGAAGTGAAGTTAGTGGTTGCTAAGGATCATCCTTTAGCGAAAGAAGCCTATGTCACCCCTAAGCAATTAGCACACTTGCCTATTATCAGTTATCCAGTGCCGTTGACGCGTTTAGACATTTATCGCCACTTTTTAGAGCCTGCGGGCATAGAGGCGGGCGAGCAAAAAACCTGTGATTTAACAATGATGTTATTGCAACGCATCGCCTGTAAAGACGGCATAGCCGCACTGCCAAGCTGGTCGATTAATGAAGGACATGGACTGAGTCTCGCTACGGTAAAACTCGGCCAAGAAGGTCTGAAACGACCGCTATTTGGTGCCTATCGCCGCCACAGTGCTAACTCTGCATTGATCCAAAATTGGTTACAACTGGTGGCGAGGGAAGGTTTATCCCGCCAGCAGAAGACGAATTAATGCGGGTGAAATTGACTAAAAAAGCCTGCGAATGCAGGCTTTTTTATTGAGTCAAATGACTATTTCATAGCATCGACAAATTACAGCGGATTCATCAACAATCCACGCATAGACAAGACACGGCGCAGTATCAACCCTGATGAATTAGGATTACGGGTCTGACGCAAATTATGGGCGATCATAAATTCTTGACGCAGATCCTGATCGAGATCTAACGCCTCGAACGCTTCGATGGTTAAGGTCTGTTGTTGATTATCAATCAATGACTTAATCACACTTAAAGGAAATGACTGTTCGGCATTAGCATTTAAATAGGCAAATGCGGTCAGTGCGATAATTTGGCCGAACACACTGAACAGAGCTAAGGTTTGTACTTCGTCAGCATCAACCTCCACACCTTCCATATCCGCTAAGCTATCTACCGCATCCGTTGCAATATCTTCAGTCAGCTTCCAATAACCTTGGACCAACTTTTTATAGGGCTGTGGCAGTTCATCGAGGCGTTCTTTTAAATAGAACGTAAAGGCGTAGCGATAGATATTAACTTGACCTAAGCGGATCAAAGCTTCTTTCAACGAGCGAGTTTTGTGATTTTCCACTACAGCAGCCTGTGCGGAATTACTGCGCATAAGCATGTGCGCTGCCAATGCGGGATCGCTCGAGATAATGTCAATCACATTACGAATGTCGCCTTCAGCAAGGATCGCTTTTTTGAGTGGAATTAGAATCCCTCGGCGGCCAATCACTTGCTCTTCGTTCGCTATGATAGCTCTAACTTGAGTAAAAACCTGTTGCTCAAGATCAGTCATAAGACACTTTACACCTGTTTATTAACAATAAGATGATTCGGTTACAGCTCACATCATACCTAAAATACTAAGAATTTCAGCAATAAACAGCAGAGTAAAATATAAATTACTCCTATTTAGTGATGACTGCCCGCTAACACTATAGATAACGACAATTAAACCACTCTACTAAAACGATATTCAAGACTATACCTATTTTAAGATTTATTCTTTGAACTCAGCGTAAAAACTAAAAAGCCAGACTGAGTCTGGCTTTGTTATTAGATAGCTCATTAATATTTAGAAGCGGTAGCCCACAGTGAAACGAATATCACGGCCTCGACCTGAGTAATAACCATTATATGTTCCACCACCATAATAGCCTGCGCTAACATAATCTTTATCGAATACATTATCGATACGCAGACTGGCAAGCCAAGCATCACGATTATAATTCAAGGCTAAATTACCAAGCACGTAACTTGCTAGCTTATCACCTTGATTAGCGTTATCGCCTTCGATAAAACGATCCCCCGTGTAGATAGCTTCGGCAAATACTTGGAAATGCTCAGCAAAATCCATGCTGACATAACCGCGTCCCGTGTGTTTTGCCACCCAAGACAGCTCTTTGCCATCGTTAGCACCATCGGTAAATTCGGCGTCGGTATAGTTATATTCCAGCCCTAGCTGCAGCGCTTTAGTGATCTGCCAATCCCAATCGGCACCCGCGCCATAACGACGAGAAGCGTCAGCATTGACGTTTGCACCGTTGAAATTTCCACCAATGGGTTTAACTGCACTCGAGTCATAAACAATTTCATCCTCTAAATCGAGACGATATAGGCTGACTCGCAGAGTTTGACTAGCGACAGCCCAATCCCAACCCGCCTCATAGGAACGGCCTGTTTGCGGCTTTAAGCCAAATACGCCCGGCGATGTATAAGCTTGCTCATCCACTTTGGCAAAACGGAAGTTATCATCGGCGCGCACATAGAGTCTGTGCTCCGCAGTTGGGCGGTAATTTAAACCCAGTTCGAATGCGTGGGCATTTTCGTCTAAATCCATGCCATTAGGATAGACATTGCCATCGACTAACTCATCGGTCACTCGTGCATAACGACCACCCACAACGTAACTTAAAGTATGGCTTAAAGGCACTGTAGCTTGTAGATAGGCGCTTTGCATTTGCTGCACATTACTGCGCGCCATAGTGTCAAAATCAGCCTTGCCACGGCTGATGTCTAAACCTGTGACTAGGTTTAGCTCGCCTTGACGCGTGCTGTAATTCGCTAACGCTTTAGGGCTAAACATTAACAGTGAGCGTGTGTTATGGCTGTTCGCCCCCCAATTAAGAGAAGACACTAAGGTATCGCTGTAATCTAAATCCGCCGCCAGCGCCCAGTTTTGATTAAGCTGATGCTTGTAACCCGTTCGCGCCGCAGTGGTCATCTCGTGGGCATACTCTACCTTATTTGATGAAGCACGGGGATCGTCTTTAAATTGCTTTTCAGTAAGCGAGCCCGGATTTTCACGATCGTTATCGTAGTAGCTGGTTTCAACAAAGAACGAGTCTGTGGCTGTTTTATATTGAATGCGGCCAAGAATAGAGCCGGTTTCGTTGGCATTATGCTGGCGATAGTTGTCACCTTGGTTGTAACTACCGGTGAAAAAGTAACGCCAATCTTTGTTGATCGCGCCAGACACATCACCACGACCTTCATAGGTATCAAAGCTACCGCCAGATAACTGCACGCTGCCGCCAGTATTTTCAGGGGACTTAGTGACAATATTAATCACCCCGCCCACGGCTTGATCGCCATAAAGTACACCTGCACTACCCGATAAAATTTCAATACGATCCACTTGATTAAGCGGAATGGCATTAAGGCTAGGTGCGGCGATATCGATATTATTGAGACGACGACCATCAAGTAAAATCAGCGTGTTATTAACGGCAGTGCTGGCGCTAAAACCACGCATAGCAAAGCTAGTTCCAATATTGTTATCCGAAATTTGAATACCGCTTTGACCGCGTAAGACGTCGGTCAAATTAGTCGCGCCACTCATTTCAATAGCCGCGGCATCAATCACATTCACATTGGCGGCAATATTTAACGGGGTCTTATCAGAGCGGCCGATCACGACAAGATGCTCGTCGACTTTAGCTGTGCTGGTATCGTCAGCCGCCATAACGGGCGCGATAATTGAAAAACTGCAAAGGCTGCCGATCAGCAGCGCGATTTTTGTTGGATTTGTTCCCATTTTACCTTTAACTCCTGCAAGGAAAACGGGGCATTGACGCCACGATACCGTTAATTCAGTCGTAAATACTGACGGTGATTATCGCATTTTGAGATCTGCCCACCGAAATCTCAAAAACACCTTTAGGGCCGGTCTCCGGACTTAGGCTATGTTAATCCATTAAAAGTTAGATTAACGCGAGACTGACCTTTCACATTCTGACTTTCGGGTTCAGTCTTGAACACACCAATCAAACGCGGTCTTCTCTCACCTTTTACCGTTGCGGGGGCAGTGCCAGAATTTCACTGGCTTCCCGATTATCTCACGACACTATCATCGTAAGCACCACAGAAGGTTGACTCAAAATTAGGTTCAAAGGGCGTACAATCTGTTAACGCCCAACAAGGCTCAGAGCATATCAGACCTGAGCGCGCGCATTATAGACGTCTATACGGATGAAAGTCCATTAATCTCAAGTTAGCGAGAAAACTCACATGAGCTAGAAAACACCATCCCAGTTTTTTGCCGCAGGTTTTGGTCTGTCTTTGCTCAAAATCGCCTGACGCTGCTCAGGGGTTTCGCATTGGGCAACGGGAGTAAAATCCAGCGGTTTAATCACTAACGAGTCAGCAGGTTGCACTGGCGACTTGTCGAACATTGGCAAATTCATCGACCAAGAGACCAGCTCCCCCTTTTCGCTGATGCCAACATAACCGTCATTTGCGCCATCTAACCAAGTAAGGCGCGGAATACGTGCAATCAACTTCTCCACATTTTCACGGTTGGCGCGATAACCAACAGGCACCACTTTGCCATCGGGACGCGTAAACACAAAGGAGGCAGGCCCTTGGGTAATGATGCTGCCTTCCTGCCAATATTTATCAAGAATCTCTTGGGCATAGTGAAACCCAAACATATGAGCGTAATCAGTATCGTCGGCCACTATTTGCGGCACGGCCTTATCCCGCAGTAATAAAAAGCCTGAGCCAATGCTGATAATCTCTTTTACCCCTGTGATATTGGTTTTTTTAATCCAATCGACACCACAGTTAATCCCATCGCCCCAAAAATGCGCATCCCCCGTAGGACTTAAAATCGCAAAGGCACAATTGTTTGCCGTCATACTCGCCACATCCTTTAAGGCGCTGCGGATCGAGTAAGCATCACTGCGCCAACCCCAACTCACCACAGTGCCGTCCTTTTTCAAGGCGGCATAGGTGTGTTGAAAATATTCGATCTTCGCCACATCCGTAAGCTGCGGGAGTAACTTTTTCATATTGGTCGACTCTTCAACCTGCCCCCAAATCACAGCACTGCCCTCTTTTTTGAGGGCGACAAAACTGCGTCCTCTGGCGAAGATATCGACAACATCAACTAATTGATCCTGCACATGTAAGCTATTGCCGCCGTAGGGGCCATAACCCCAAGTGTGTACCTTGCCATTAGCATCAAGGGCCGCAATGGCCTCTTGATTAGCGAACAACTTGGTAATATTGGTCATGCGGTTTTGCAGGGCTTTGTCGAGGCTCAATTTCCCTACATTACCCCAGTAAACCACAGTGCCATCTTGACGTAGCGCGGCAAACCCGTCCTTAACTGGGACGATTTGCTTAACTTGCTTAAGCTGCCCCGTCACCTCGCGGCTATCACCACCAGCATAACTGTCGCCCCAAGTAATCACCTCACCAGATTGTGTTAACGCCGCAAAGGCCGAACTGTTGGTGACTACAGTCTCGACTGTGGGTAAATCACAGGGAATATGGCGATACTGTGGACTCGGATTTTCCTTAAGTTGGAGCAGTTTGCCGTTATCAAACTGTAGCAATGACTCGTTATTACTTTCCACAACGGCCATAGGTTGAGGATCGCTACAGCCAGAGATCTGCATGGCAACCATGCCCGCGAGTAAAGCCTTAGGCCAAGTGATTCGATGAGTGAGCATTACTTATTTCCTTGTATTTGCTTGGATATGTCATTCAATGTTGTGCAGCGGACAGAGCGAGAATGGATTTACCTAACATCGCCTAGTGTCAAAAATGGGCAGAATTCTAGCAGCTTGTTGATAAAAAGACGAAAATGCTCACAGTTTACTCTGCAAGTCCCCTCCACAGGCTAGCGCCTAACTGATGGCATGCTATTCTAAGCACCCATCAGCGCTGTTTAAAGGAGTAACAGTATGACTCGCCCTATTATTCTGGATTGCGATCCCGGCCATGACGACGCTATTGCGCTCATTTTAGCTCTCGCCCATCCAGAGCTGGTTCCACTGGCCGTCACCACCAGCGCCGGTAACCAAACGCCGGATAAAACGCTCAATAATGCCCTGCGGATCTTAACCTTATTAAATCGCAGTGATATTCCTGTCGCTGGCGGCGCCGTCAAGCCATTAGCTCGCGAATTAATCATTGCCGACAATGTTCATGGTGAAACCGGACTCGACGGCCCTGCATTGCCAGAGCCCAGCTTTGCGCCACAAACACTCAATGCCGTAGAACTGATGGCCAAGAAAATTCGCCAAAGCGATAAGCCAGTAACCTTAATTCCCACAGGGCCACTGACTAACATCGCCCTTTTACTGGCGAGTCATAGAGAGTTACACGATAAAATTGAGCGCATTGTGCTGATGGGCGGCGCAGCCGGTGTCGGCAATTGGACACCTGCCGCCGAGTTTAATATTTTTGTCGACCCAGAAGCCGCCGATATTGTCTTTAAATCCGGTATTCCCATCACTATGTGTGGGCTCGATGTGACTCATCAGGCGCAAATCATGGATGAAGACATAGAACGCATTCGCGCGATTCAAAATCCAATTGCTCAGTGCGTCGCCGAATTATTGGATTTCTTTATGATTTACCACAGAGATCCTAAATGGGGCTTTATTGGTGCGCCATTGCACGACCCCTGCACTATCGCTTGGTTGCTTAAACCTGAGCTATTTGAGGCGCAAGATTGCTGGGTAAGTATTGAAACCCAAAGTGAGTTGACCTTAGGCATGACAGTGGTCGATCGCTATCAGCTAACAGGTAAAGCCGCCAATGCGACTGTGCTGTTTGGGATCGATAGGCAAGGCTTTGTCGATTTACTGGTAGACAGTTTACGCGTCTATGATGCAACTTATCTCAATCGCAGATAAAAATGACAGTGAGTCTTCTATGAGCCAGATACTCGTTATCGGCAGTGCAAATGCCGACCATGTGATGAAATTTGAGTACCTGCCCGCTGCAGGGCAAACCTTAATGAGCCGAGATTACCGCCTCGAACAGGGCGGCAAAGGGGCCAATCAAGCCGTCGCCTGCGCACGCTTAGCCAAATCAGGTTCACGCACTGATTTTATCTGCCATCTCGGCCAAGACAGTATCGGCGATAATATGCGTCAAAGCTGGA
Organism: Shewanella sp. SM71; assembly: GCF_025653905.1. Taxonomy (NCBI): domain Bacteria; kingdom Pseudomonadati; phylum Pseudomonadota; class Gammaproteobacteria; order Alteromonadales; family Shewanellaceae; genus Shewanella; species Shewanella sp. SM71. The sequence continues at coordinate 58,998 of NZ_JAKKRW010000002.1, read as the reverse complement.
TGAATGATGGCATCAGTGCGGAAGGGATCCGCCAAATAGCCGGACTGAGCACAGGCACTGCCATGATTTTTATCGGTGATAACGGTGAGAATACGATTGGCGTTGCCGCAGGTGCCAACGCCAGCCTTTCACCCGATGACTTAGAAGCTCATTACGCCCTGTTTGCTAATGCGGAGTACTTGTTAACACAATTGGAAACGCCCGCTGCCACAGTGGCAAAGGCGCTGCAAATAGCCAAGAATCTTGGCGTGACGACTGTACTAAATCCTGCTCCAGCGACGGCACTTGGCCAAGATGTACTCAAGTGGGTAGATATTATTACCCCCAATGAAACCGAAGCAGAAGCCTTAACGGGAGTTGAGATCAACCATCTTGATGATGCACAAATGGCAGCGCAACTTCTCCACCAGCAGGGAGTAAAGATTGTGGTCATAACCTTAGGTAACCGTGGCGCATATATCAGCAGCCCAGGTTTTAATGGGCTAATACCTGCGTTTGAAGTGCAGGCCATAGACACAGTCGCCGCAGGGGATACCTTCAATGGCGCCTTAGTTGTGGGCTTAAGCGAGGGCATGTCGATTGCTGCAGCCGTGGGATTTGCCAATGCAGCCAGTGCCATTACTGTCACTCGCCCAGGTGCACAACGTGCGATTCCCTATCGACAGGAGCTTTCGTACTAAAAACGTAAGACGTTCTGAAGTAGACGCCCTGCGTTAGAACCTACAAATTATCATTTATAAATCAAACATATAAATAATAACTTCTGAGTACTTAGTTCACTCCAACTAAGTACTCACCTATGTTTACCGCTAACAATTTTGCCGCCAATAACAATGTAAGCTTTCAACCGAAAGTTGCATATACATAATTTACACGCTGATTTCATTCCCATTTAATGAAGATTGCTTATGCTGGCAGGTGCATGTCCGAGTCAAAACGGCTCGGCTACCCTTGTTCAAATAAGGAAGTACCAGATGAAAGCAAAAAGCACAGCTTTACGTAACGTGACCAGCACTGGCCTAATCGGCCTAGGATTATTATTCGCTAGCCAAGCGAGTGCCAACGAATGTGAACTGAAAATTGCCGCCACTGATGCAATGCAATTTGACACTAAAGAGCTGTCTGTACCTGCAAGCTGTAAAGAAGTGACCTTAACCTTAACCCACTCAGGCACCTTGCCAAAAGCAGCCATGGGCCATAACTGGGTATTAACTAAGGCAGCCGATATGTCAGCAGTAGCAACTGAAGGCATGAGCGCCGGTCCTGATGCAGCCTATGTCAAAGCCGGTGATACGCGCGTTATCGCACACACAGATTTAGTGGGCGGTGGCGAATCAACGTCGATCACCTTTAGCACTGCCGGTATGAGCGCCACCGAAGCCTACCAATTCTTCTGCAGCTTCCCAGGTCACTGGGCGATTATGCAAGGCAGTTTCAAGTTAAAAGCTTAAAGGAATGGCTTAGCCTCACCTTAAGTTAGTCAATAAAAAAGCGGATCTTAGGATCCGCTTTTACATTTCAGCCATTGCACTAATCCATCATGGTCTTGGTTGGATGACTAATGGCGCAAAGCTCGTCATCGCATTACCGTTAGCGCCGTTCAAGTTAGGATATTCAACCCCTTCCTGTAAGGTGTAATACACGTCGACAAAGTCATCGTCATTGGTGAACCAAGCATCCGGCATCACACTTAAAATACCATTGGTGATTTGCGGGATCAGCGCATAACCCTGAGCTTCAGGATCGGGGATCGACTTTAAGATCTGCTCCGCCGCTTCCAACAACTTAGTGGCCAACACTTTATAGTTAGTGCCATCGTCATGCTCCATTAGGATCATGTCCGCAGCCGCCCAACGATAACGCTCCCAATGTATGATGATTTGATTCGGATAATAGGTCGTATCCGCATAATCTAAATAGGGCATTTCGACGATATCGAGCACAGGCTCTTCACGGCTTGGATCAACCCCAGTCACTATGCCGTAAATTTCGGCACGACCAGAAATCCACGGCTCATGGTCATCCTTCAAGGATATCTGTTTGATCACTGTGGTTGAAATAGGCTTGTCTGCCACCACCTGTGTTTGCGCACGGCTCAGTAGTGCGCCCTCTTTTTTCGCTGACTGCGCCTCGGCAAATGTCGCCCGCATCACCTCTAAGCCAGCCACAAAGGCTTTTTTACTATCGATACCAACCACAAACACCGGCTGCTGCGGCAGGTTATACACGTCTAATTGATGCACTTGCCCATAAATATCAAAGGCTTCAATATAATCCCACTGACGCTCGTCACCATCGGGCTCATAGGCAAATAGAGGAGACTCACCTTGCTGCCATGGGGTTAACATGGTTTCATCCGCCAGACGCACTTGCACCAGAGAATCTGCTTTGGCACTTAAGCCCTTCACTCGGCGAATTGATGCATCGGCTTTGGTGATCACATGATCATTGAGCCTATGTTGGGACAGAATCTCATCGGCATTCACTGCTAACTGATACTGGTTTATTTCAGTCTGTAAGATAGGCGCAAGCTGCGCATATTGATGGCTTAAATCTAACGCCAATGCCCGCTTAGTATTGGTTAACTGCGCTTGTGCATCCAAAGTCGAATCCTTTAGCGACGCTTGTAGTAAGCGTAACGCCTCTCCATCTAAGGCTTGGCCATAACTCAGGGTTGCCGAAGCCGACAAACACAGCAATAAACTGGATTGAAGTAGTTTCATAGGAGTTCCCTTACCTTGATAAAGTTAAACGTGCGTTCGAATTCCTTACATATGAGCACAGAGCAGCATCTAAGTAAATCAAATGATAATAGTTATCGTTAATTATTAATGGTATAGAGTACGTAATCCCGGCTAAATACGATAAAAACAAGCTAATGACAGCATCAACAGATCAGTCCAGCCGAACAGTGTGTATGAAGATAAACGAGGAAATAGAATGAAATGAATTGATATGCACAGTTTCGCGAGCGACAAAAACACAAAAGGCAGATCTTAAGATCTGCCTTTTGCTGTTCATCGCCAGAGTGACGTTTCAGAACGCTTTGAACGCTCCCTTACGATCACACTGGCTTGATAAGACAAGGTTAAACGAATGAGTGTTACTCTTCGTCGAAATCATCTTCATCAAGATCTTCGGCATCAGTAGCCGCTTCAGCCGCTAATGCTGCGGCTAATTTTGCTTTAGCTTGTTTCTCTGAACGACGTTTATTGCGCTCAGTTAACGTACCTAAAAACACTTGTAATTCAGTTAAGCCCCAAGCTTGCGCTTCGGCTTCGGTCGCAAAGCCATCATGGCTCTTAGACACAACCGTTTTAGTTGATGTCATGCGACGAGTAATTTCAGTTTTCCAACCGTTGTCGCCCTGTGTCACGCGAAAATCGTATTTTTTGCCCTTGCTCATTCTGCTCTATTTCCTAAATGATGCTTGTCACGTTTGTCTTATCAAGCGAACCAAACGCTCATCATAAAACAAAAGGAGCGCAGTGTACTTGATTTCGGCCCAGAAAGATCGCCCAGATGAAAATATTCATGCCAGTTTCATCGACTCGCTCAGTGGAGTCAATGCTCACATCTAAAGCAACACTGTGCATATATCCCGACCGTCCTCTGTCTAAGGCAGTTTATCGCAAGCTAGCGTGCCTTAGATAATCGTCGTGCAAACGGTATATATTCTTGTTTATGTCATACAAATAGGCTTTTTCAGTCACATTAACACTTTAGAGTTTCTGATTAATATTAATAATTTACATCATTACTCATAGGTAAATCTGATGAAACTACGCCCTATTTCGTCGCTCTCACTCGGCCTGTTAATTGCCACGAGCGCTTTATTAGCCGGTTGCAATAATGACGATGATAACGCCGCTATCACGCCACCCACCAGCAAATCCGTTCCTGCTCAAGTGGGAGAAAGACCCTTATTCCTCGTTCGTCAAATGCAAGACAGCACACTTAAAACCCGCTTAGAACAATGCACCACTGACAGTTTTTATCGCAGCGAATTTTCTATCGGTCACCGTGGCGCGCCAATGAAATTCCCTGAGCATACAAAGGAATCCTACCAAGCGGCTATCGATTCGGGCGCAGGCATAGTCGAGTGTGATGTCACCTTCACCGCCGATAAAGCTTTAGTTTGCCGCCACTCACAGTGCGATCTTGCCAGCACGACCAACATTTTAGCCATACCCGAACTTGCCAATAAATGTTCGAGCCCATTCATTCCTGCCGATCCCGCCAATGGTATCAGCGCATCGGCAACCTGTTGCACTAGCGATATCACCCTCGCCGAATTTAAAACTCTCAAGGGTAAGATGGAAGGCAACAATCCGAAAGCGACCACTGCGGCCGAATTCATCAATGGTACCCCAAGCTGGCGCACCGATCTTTATGCTGACAATGGCACCTTGATGACCCACGCTGAAAGTATTGAAATGTTTAAAAAAGCTGGTGTAAAGATGACGCCTGAGCTAAAAGCCGCCAGCGTATCTATGCCCTTCGATGGTTTTACTCAGCAGGATTACGCGCAAAAAATGTTAGATGAATACACGGCGGCGGGCGTCGATGTTTCGCAGGTATTCCCCCAGTCATTTATTTTGGATGACATCAAATATTGGGTCGCCAACGCCCCTGAATTTGCGAAGCAAGCCGTGTTTCTCGATGACAGATACGATTATAACAGCGCCTTTGATCCGCAGAATTCTGCCACTTGGTCACCATCAATGGCGGATTTAAAGACCCAAGGCGTCGAAATTATTGCGCCGCCACTCTGGGTATTAGTCGCCTTAGATGCGGATAAGAAAATCATTCCTTCGGAATACGCTAAGGCCGCTAAAGGCGCTGGGCTTAAGATCATCACTTGGTCGCTGGAGCGATCTGGTTTATTAAAAAATGGCGGCGGCTTTTACTTTCAAAGCATTACCGAAGCGATAGATAATGAAGGCGATACCTTTGAATTACTTGATGTACTTGCGAAAGATGTCGGCGTGATTGGAGTGTTCTCCGACTGGCCCGCCACTGTGACTTACTATGCTAACTGTATGGATTTATAAGTCATCGATATAGAAAACAAAAAATGCGTTAACGATTAATCGTTAACGCATTTTTTTTATTGCGAAAATAATCTATATCTCGCCGCGAGCTATTTAAACAGGTGCTGGATATTCTTTAAATCGCCCTTACCTTCGGCAATTTCTTCAGGCGTTAAACCTGTGACTTCGTGCGGGAAAACTAACCAGTCTTCAGAGGCATGAATGTAATAGTCGGGTTTTAAAGGCACTGCGGTATTTTTTGGCTTGTAATAAGGGCAAGCGATACGGATATCGGTTGGCATATTTAGGCGCATCAGTTGGCTGAGTTTTTCTTTTAATGCATGAATACTACGGCCAGAGTCAAACACGTCATCCACAATCAACAAACCGTCACTCGCGTTCGCATTTTCAACGATGTAATGCAGACCATGAACTTTGATTTCTTTGCTTTGTTTGTCGGTGCCAATCCCATAATAAGAAGAGGTACGCACGGCAATGTGATCGGTTTCAACTTGTTTAAAATCGAAAAACTCCTGTACCGCGATCCCGATTGGAGCACCGCCACGCCAAATACCCACGATAAATTGCGGACGAAAGCCACTCTCATACACTTGCGAAGCTAATAAAAATGAATCTTCCAGCAATTGCTGCGCGGTAACAAAATACTTTTCTGACATGACACAGTCCCCATCACATTGATTTTATTCTTAGGTCGTTAAAGCTTATGACCCCTGTAAGGTCTGTTCGGCGGGTAAAGGTTCCCAAAACACTAGAACAGCTTTGCCTTAGCAAGTGTAGGCAGCCGCCGAATTTTGGGAGCGAATTTTATACCAAAAAAATGCGATGTGCTGCAGTAATAGTAAGAACTTGCGTGACAACAGACATTTATTTTGCCTTTTAAAGCCAAAAGCAACAAAAAGGCCACCCTAAGGTGGCCGATAAACAAGCGAACAATACCGCATTAAACGATAGGCGTAATCACATGCTCGCCTACTTTTGCCTTAGCGCTATAACCACGGGCCGTTGCGACTTGGAAATCCTTCGACAAAATGGTATCCACATAATGCCAGTCGCTGCGCACCTCATCAGCGGTAAAGGTGAGCGTCATAAAGCCTCGGTCTTTTAAGTTAGCGTACTTAAGATCTGGCACTAACTCGACGATTGCCGCCTCGGTCGCGGGGATCTGTTCCGCTGGCAGATTCAAGTAATATTCAAGGCCTGGCGATGATACTGAGCTAGTCGCAAACTCAACACCCACAGTATCGCCTTGCACGTCTTTAAGCTCGTTTGCCCATGCATTATGGGTGTCACCCGCGATCACAACTAGGTTAAGATTTTTCGATTTAGCCGTACCTAAAATCACTTCACGCTCATAGGCATAACCATCCCAAGCATCTAAGTTGTACGGGATTGCAGGTAATTGCAGCAGTCCGATAACTTCTGGCGTGAGTAAGGCTTGATTGGCTTGAAGATATTGCAGCTCTTGGGCAGTAAGCGTGGGATCATTTGCCGCCGCACGGGCCGCTAACTTAGCTAAAGCCCCTAACATAGCAAATTGAGGAATGCTCATCTGCTGAGTGGCAATCGCAGCAGGCAATGACATCTTACCCATTAATACCTGCTGTCCCAGTACTTGCCACTTGCCTGTCGACTGTAGCAATGTGCCCTGCAGCCATAATAATTGCGTCAGCCCCAGCATAGTGCGAGTGGTCGAAGTGACATCAGCAAGGAAACGCTCTCCCGCAAACGAACCCGTGGTAGGATCCATATAATCGGCATAATCGAGCTGTTTATCACGGGCTAATACGCGAGTATCCAACATATGCAGATCGACGAGATTGCCGTAACTGAAGCTGCGGTAAATCTCTTCATGGTTCCCTTCACGCCATGGGCGAATCGGTAACCACTCGAAATAAGCTTGTAGTGCCGCTTCTTTACGAACGGCAAAATCCCCTTCGCCTTCGTTGTGATTCTCGGCACTATCACGCCAAGTATCATTGGCCACTTCATGGTCATCCCACACTGTGATAAAAGGCACTTTTGCGTGTAACTTTTGCAGACTCGCATCGGTATGGTACTGACCATGGCGAGTGCGGTAATCACTCAACGTCAGCAACTCATTGGCGGGTAACACTTCACGGCCCAATTCGGCAGCATGCTCACTGGCATAACCACCGCGGGCATATTCATAGATGTAATCGCCTAAATGCACCACAGCATCTAAATCATCCTGCGCCGCCGCTAACTCATAGACGTTAAAATAACCGGCAGGAAAGTTAGCACAGGACATCACGGCTAATTTGACTGAGCTAACGTCACCCTCAGGCAGAGTGCGGGTTTTACCCACAACTGAGGTTTTATCACCCGTCATAAAGCGATAAAAGTAGGTTTGCCCGGCACGTAAACCACGGGCATCAATCTTAACCGTGTAGTCACGGCTTGCATTAGTGACAGTCTCACCTGTAGTCACTAATTGACTAAAGGCCGCATCGCTTGCCACTTGCCAACTCACTTTTACATCGCTCTCAGACTCAGGCGTGACACGAGTCCAGAGGATCACGGCATCGACTGCCGGATCGCCACTGGCAATCCCATGTAAAAATTGCGCGGGTACAGAATTATCATCATTACTATCACTACAGCCCATCAAGCCGTAAGAGATCACAGCAACGCCAACACCTTTGGCCGACATAGCCAAAAAGTCACGACGAGTTACGGTACGATTCATTATTATTATTCCTTGTTAGAAAAGGCTTCACTGGTATGAGGTCTAATGAGACCCCGATTGTGAGACATCACTGTTACACATTTGTGACACCTTTGTCAGCCTTTTATGATTTCTATCAATTCAAATACTTATACTGAATGGCGTACTTTATTTAAGCAGGGCTAGCGCAGCGAACAAGGAAGCTGCTAACATCGGTGCAGGCTAACGCAGCGTGTTAAATGCACGCCTAAGAATGGCAAGAAAAGGAATTTAACAATGAAAGTCAGCGATATTATGAGTGATCAAGTCATTTGCATCAGCGATGGCGCCAGCTTGAAAGATGCCCACCATCTGATGCAAACCCGTGGCGTACGCCACTTACCTGTGATATCTGAAATGGATGGCACCCTCGTTGGCGTACTCACCCATAAAAAGATGATCGCCAGCGTGATGACTATGTTGAATAAATACGGCCAAGGCGCGCTCGATCGTAAGGAGCGATACACGCCGATCAAAACCGTGATGGACCAAGACTTTCAGCATCTTACCGCCGACGAGCCCTTAACTGTGGTGGTGGAATATTTTATCGAAAACAAACTCGGCTGCTTGCCCGTTATCGATGTTGATAAAAAGGTACTCGGTATCGTCACTTCATCCGACTTTATTAAGCTGTGCCGTACCCTGCTGCAACAGCAAGCGTAACGTTTTACGCTCCTTTTATTCTATGTCAGCCTTTTACTACGTAAAGGCTGGCGTTGTATTTTTTATAAACTGTATTTTCTATAAAAGAAAGGATTCCCTTGGCTAAATTACTCTCCCAGGAACAATTTATTCGCGCCTATGAATGCGCAGAATTTGGCTGTTTTGCCAATCAACAACAACTCGCCAAATTACTCGCCAATCCCGATTACGACTTTTTACATCAAGACAGTACCTACTTTGGCAAAGCGGCGACACAAATCACCTGTATCAGTGACTTACAAAGTATGGAGGAATTGCATTTTGTCGCGGCCAACTTGAATTGGGATAACGATGATCCCGACATGGTCAGGGCGATTATCGAACATCCACTCTGCGACGCAGGTACCGCCTTATTACTCTACTGGTACGGACAAGGCTTTTATTACTCCACGCCAGAGACGCTCGATACACCTTTTGGACAGCTATTCAAAACCATAACCGATAGATTTGTTGCGCGCGGCTATGCCAGTTATAAAATCCATTTTGACCCGATTAAAGAATGTTTTATGCCCTCATTAGAAGACGTTCTTACTAGAGGATGCCAAATTCCAGGGGCTATTTTTGCCCCTTATAGCACTATGGAAATCGAAACCTATGAAGGGCACCCAAGGTATCTACAATTTAAAAATGAACTGCTGAAATCGGGTAAATGGGGCAAACAATAAGCGTTGATCTTTTGATATCAGAACAGTTTAAGCTGGGGTTACTGGCGGAATACGCGTAAAACGCTGCCAGCGGCACGAGCGCCAGCGATACACCATAATCAGGCCGCGGATCCATTCATCTGCCGCAACGGCAAGCCATGCTGCAAGCACGCCGTAACCTAAATGCAAGCCAAAGAACCATGCCAATAGCACGCCAATGCCCCACATGCTAAAGAGGCCAACCCGCACAGGGAACGCCACATCACCCGCGCCTTTTAATGCCGAAATTATCACCAGATTAAATACTCGCCCTGTTTCGAGCGCGATTGAACCTGCCAGCAATAACGCTGTTAGTTGGATGACTTCTTCGTTTTCACTTAGCCAGCCAACAATAGTGAATCGCTGCCAGTAGAATACTAAGACGATACCAAGGGAAACCATAAAGCCCACCAAACAGTAACGCTGCACCCGAGTGGTGATTTCATCGAACCATTGTTTACCCACATAATATCCGGTCTGGATTTGCGTCGCCTGCCCAAGTGCGACTGCAAAACAATAGATAAAACGGCTAATGTTCAAGCCATAGGTGTAGGCCGTGAGCGATAAAGTGCCCATCTGGCTGATAAAGTAGATGATGGTCATCTGAGCCACATTGTAAGACAGCATCTCGCCAGCATTGAGCAGGCCAATACGCATCACACTCCAATAAGTGCTGCGCGGTAAGAGCTTAAGTCTTTGCAGTGGCAGCGGGATTTGCTTATGCCGGATCACCATCAGCATGATAAACGCACCGATGATCTGGCTGGTCACTGTCGATATCGCCACTCCTGTTACCCCATAAACAGGTAAACCAAAGGGTGAATACAGGGCAATATAATTACCGATCACGTTCATTAAGCCCGTGCTCGAGGTCACTAACATGGCCGAGCGGGTAAAACCGTAACTACGCAAAATAGCGGCGAAGGCAATGTTCATCACTAGCCCTATGCTCAAGCTGCCGCAAATCACCAAATAGTCATATCCAAAACCAGCCACATCGTGCTCAAGTGCAAATAAGCCGATAATGCCCTTAGCACCAAAGAACATAGATGCGCCCATGACCAAGGCTAATACCAAACTCAATACGACACTCGCCACCCCGATATCGACAGCCTGCTGCGGTTGGCCTGCCCCATTGCTTTGGCTAATCAAAATACTTGCGCCCGTACTCACCATCATGGACATGACCATCATGAAGAACATCAACTGAGTCGTGAGTCCCACTGCGGCAACCGCATTATCGGAATAATGGCTCAGCATAAAGATATCGCTGATCCCAAGCAGAGATTGCAGCAAGGTCTCGATAAAAATCGGCCACGTCAGGGCAACTATGCCCATACGCTGTTGCAATGTTTTGGGTGCTTTTGCCACGAAAGATTCCTGCAAATAGAGAACGAATAACGAGTGTGGTCGCTGGCTCAATGTGTCGCTCAAACAGCATCTTGGCAACCTATATTTTAGCCAAGAGACTGAAACCCACTTTCACAAATAGACATCAAAGTGCTATCGAACGCACAATCAGGCGGACATTTAAGCGCATTAAGCCTGACAGTCAATTAAGTTGGTAATTTTCTTACAAGACACCCTACAACTCAATCTGTAATAGTGAAAAAGATGCCGACTGCAACCGTATTCATTACTGAGTTAATACCAAAGTTAATTTCCGCAATCATGATAGAGCTCATGGGTGAGTGTGAATCTAGGCTACCAATTCAATTAAGCTGCCGATAAACTCAGCCCATTGCAGAACAGCCGAGCGCACTAAAAATTGAGGGAGTATTAAATGAGCCAACTCTATTTAGAAGAGGGAATTAAACAATTGGTTAGCGAGTTTATCGCGGCGGGTTGCCCATCGGTGCGAGAGCAAACCATTGAGCAACGTAGGCAAGGTTATATCGCCAGCACTGTACTCGCAGGTGAGCCTGAAGAGGTGTTCGAGGTTAGATCTATTTCCATCGAGGGGGCAGAATTAACTCTGTTTAAACCCTCGGCGGCAGACAATTTACCTATCGTCATTTACTACCATGGTGGCTGTTTTATCAGTGGCGGCGTTGAAACCCACAATCAACAACTGCGAAAACTCGCCAATGATTCTGGCGCACTGGTGATCGCCGTTCGCTATCGCCTCGCCCCAGAACATGTTTATCCCGCAGCCCACGACGATGCCTGCCATGCCGCAGAAGTCATCTATCAACATTGCCACCAATGGGGCGGTGATAACACCAAAATCACCCTAATGGGCGACAGCGCCGGCGGCCATTTAGCCCTAGTCACTTGCCTGCGTTTAAAAGCCAAAGGGCAATGGTTGCCACACAAACAAGTGCTTATCTATCCTATGCTCGATGCCACCGCGAAGAGCCAAAGCTATAGCGACAATGGCGAGAAATACATCATCACCCGCGACACCTTGCTCACAGGTTTCGATCTGTATTTAGATTGGCACCCCAGAACCGATGCAGAAGCCAGTCCACTACGCCGTGATGACTTAGCAGGCTTACCCGAAACCCATATCATCACCGCCGAATTCGATCCGCTCGTCGATGAAGGTGAACAGCTATTTAGGAATCTATTAGAGGCTGGCGTCAATGCCCACTGCCGTCGTTATCTTGGCGTCATCCATGGTTTCTTCCAACTCTCGGGCGTGAGCCGTTCCGCTCGGGATGCCATGGTGCAGGTGACTAATATAGTGAAGAGAGCCTAACGTCATACTTGATGATTAATTCATTCATAAAAAAGGCTTTCTATCAAGATAGAAAGCCTTTTTTAACCGTTTGATATTTAAATTTAAACGGTTTTCTTTCGATACGCCAAGAACAACAAGACTATACCTACGGCTAAAAACGGTAAGCTCAGAAGTTGTCCCGCACTTAAGAAAGTTTCAGAGTAAGCCGCTTGGCTAACTTTAATCGACTCAATCGCAATTCGCGCACTAAACACCGATACCAGAAACAGGCCGAAAATAGCCCCATGTCTTTGTTTAATCTGCGTGTATTGATACAAAGCATACAGACCAATAAAGATAGCTAAATAAGCGAAAGCCTCATAGAGCTGTGCTGGATGTCTTGGCAACATGTCGACACGGGCAAATATAATGCCCCAAGGTTGAGCCGTAGGATCGCCTAAAATTTCTGAGTTGGCAAAGTTTGCCATACGCACAAAAAAGCCAAAAATGGCGGTGGCGATAGCGAGTCTGTCCAACAAAAACAGGAAGGGTAGCTTCACTTTACGTTGGTAATAATACAAGGCCAGAATCGCGCCTAAACCACCACCGTGGCTGGCAAGTCCGCCTTCCCAAATCGCCAAGATCTTAAGCGGATGAGCAAAGTAATAAGTCGGATCGTAGAACATACAATGGGCCAAACGCGCGCCCACAATAATGCCAACCACACAATAAATCAGTAAATTATCAAGGGACTCAAGATCGAGATTTTCCTTGATATAAATCCGCTTCATCACCTGAAAACCAGCAGTAATAGCAAGAGCAAACAGGACTCCATACCAATGTATTTTTAGTCCCATAAACGAGATTAATACAGGATCGAGCTCCCACACTAAGTGTTCCAAATTCAATTACTCCATAACACTTGGTACATAGAGGTACGCCAAAAAGCATGTTTTACGTGGTTAAACGCCAATAGACAAGCCTTGTCGCGGGGATATCTTACTATTGAGTCAAATTTAATGACTCAGAGCGACCTTGGTTTTGCCGAATGAGGCAATGCCAACCAAGTTACCATTTAACAAATCAACTAGCTAAATTTAACTGACTTTAGCCCCCCCCTAACGGCTCAGACGTTGGATGATGTCACTATGCTGTGGATATTGGGCTAACAAAGTTTGTTGGCTAAACAGCTCAAAATCATCAAAGGTAAAACCAGGCGATACCATGCAGCCCACTAATGAAAAACCATCTTGATTCATGGCTGAACCAAAGATACAGCCCTTAGGGACTAAAAACTGTGGCCGCTCGCCCGCAGCTAAATTAAGCCCTAATTGCGCCGTCGTGAGCACCCCATCAGGATCAATCATGTAAATCGTCAGCGATTGCCCCGCATGGAAATACCACATTTCATCAGCTGTCAGACGATGGAAATGGGAAACCTCTCCCGTACGCAGCAAAAAATAGATACTGCTCCATAATGCCCGAGTCTGATCAAATACCGTTTCTGAACGATAGGATGAGCGGTAATAACCGCCTTCAACATGCTGCTCTAGCGCTAAATGTTCAATAAAATCATCTGCAGTATGCATTATAAATCCCTGTGTAAAATTAAAACCACAATTAAGGCCCTAGATTCTACTCGAAAATCATCTGTCCACTAAACACCGCAATGAAGCTTTTTGAACATAAGCACAAACGCTAAAGTTCAAGACATCACGACTGACTCGATACGATCGCAGGACTTAGGTTTTAAGCCTCAACAGGGATACAACTCTGCGCCATCGAACGCTCTGATGCCTTGGTAAAATCGCGACGACAAATAAATTGTACGGCATATTGTTATGGTTTGTTGTTACCCACAAAAGCGGCTAAATTGTAATGAGTTCGCAGGATGCATTCGCGGCTAAAGCGCCAAAGAGTAGTTTATCTATGATAACTTGGACACGCGGACTTAAGGTTGGGTGATTTTCCACAGGGATTTTAATCGATGATCAAAATAGAAGAAATGGCTTTAGTCCTTGATGCACTTCCTGATCCTACTTTTGTTCTGTCAAAAAGTGGTAAATACATTGCCGTCTTCGGTGGTAAAGATGACCGTTATTACCACGATGGTAGTGGTCTAATCGGCTTGTATCTTAGCGATGTGTTAAAGGCTGACAAACTCAATTACTTTTTACAGGTTATCGAAAGTGCATTAACCAGCCGAAAATTACTGATCGAAGAATATGAATTGAGCAATAAAGATGTCAAAGGCTTACCCGATATAGGCCCTGAACAACCCATTTGGTTTGAGGGACGCATTCAAGCACTAGACTTTCTGGTTGATAATGAGCCTGTGGTGCTTTGGGTCGCCAGTAATATTTCCAAACGGCATGAGCTTGAACTGCAACTACGTCAGCTAAGCGATACCGATCAGCTGACAGGGCTGTATAACCGTCGCCGCTTAGAACGTGATTTAACCTTTCAATTCGATATATTTCAGCGCCACCGTATTCCCACCTCAATCTTGATCCTCGATTTAGACCATTTAAAGTCCATCAATGATCAGTTGGGTCATTATGCTGGCGATCAAATCATCATCGCGGTTGCCGAAACCTGCCGAACTCAATTTAGAAAAACCGATAGCGCGTATCGTTTTGGTGGCGATGAATTTGTGATTGCCCTACCTGGGGTAGAGCATTCGCAAGCGGTTGAATTTGCAGAATACCTCTGCGATTGCTTTTACACTGAGCTGCAAAAATATGCGGTCAATGGCTTGTTTGCTACCGTAAGCATTGGAGTCGCTTCTATCGAACCATTGGATAAGTCCTATGAAGAAACGCTTAAGCGGGCTGATGCCGCCTTGTATCAAGCTAAACGTAACGGCAAAAATCGAGTTATATCAAATACAGCCTAAGCGGGCTGAACATTTCAAACCACACATAGCAATAACAAGCGTCCTTAATAAGTGATAGCCACAAGTGCTCATAAGAAGCGAGAATCAAAAGAGCAACAAACAAAAAAGCGAACCAAAAGGTTCGCTTTTAAACACATTAAGCTAATGCCAAATAACAGAATTAATTCAGGTTTTTCGCAGCTTTACGGGCTTGATGCAGCTTCTTATAGCTTTCAATCAATCTTAAATGCGGCTCAATGCCTTCGAGCTGCATGCTGGTCTTAGTTAAACCATAAAAACGCACTTTACCTGTGATTGAGCCAACGACGTTGTCCATCACTTCTTTACCGAACATACGGTTGAAGTTATGGATAAAATCATCAAGTTCTAACTCTTCATCTAAGGTCACTTCCAGCACAGCATTCATGGCTTGGTAGAACAGGCCACGTTTAACGGTATTGTCGTTAAACTGTAGGAACTCACCGACCAGCTCAATCGCGTCTTCGTGTGCACCGAGTGCCAAATAAATCAGGATCTTAAGCTCAATAATCGTCAGTTTTCCCCACACGGTATTTTCATCAAATACAATGCCGATTAAGGTGCGAATATCCGTGTAGTTATCGAGTTGGCTTTCTTCTAAACGGTTGACCAAATTAGCCAATTGCTTAGTGCTTAACGAATGTAGATTTAAGATATCTTCACGGTACGCCAGCGCCTTATTGGTGTTATCCCAAATCAAGTCATCAACTGGATAAATCTCAGAATAATCAGGAACTAAAATACGACACGCCGATGCGCCTAAATCGGTAAACTCGGCGATATACACCTCTTTACCTAACGCTTCTAAGATCCCAAACAGGCCGTCGGCTTCTTCTTCGCTGGTGCCAGAAAAATCCCATTCGCAGAATTCATAATCAAATTTACTGCTAAAGAAGCGCCATGAAATCACTCCTGTTGAATCAATAAAGTGCTCAACAAAGTTTTCTGGCTCGCTGACCGCCATGCTGTTAAAGGTCGGTTTTGGCACATCGTTTAAGCCTTCAAAGCTACGGCCTTGCAGCAATTCAGTTAGGCTGCGCTCTAACGCCACTTCAAAGCTTGGGTGCGCGCCAAAGGAGGCAAATACGCCACCCGTTTTCGGGTTCATCAGGGTGACGCACATCACAGGGAACTGGCCGCCGAGTGAGGCATCTTTGACCACAACCGGGAAACCTTGCTCTTCTAAGCCGTTAATGCCTGCGAGGATGCTTGGGTACTTTTCTAGTACAGACATGGGCACATCGGGCAGGACAATTTCTTGCTCAATGATTTGGCGTTTTACAGCGCGCTCAAAAATCTCTGATAAGCACTGCACATGGGCTTCTTGCAGGTTATTACCCGCACTCATGCCATTGCTTAAGAACAAGTTTTCAATCAGGTTCGACGGGAAGTAAACCGTTTCACCGTCAGATTTACGAGTATAAGGAATCGCACAGATACCGCGCTTAATATTGCCCGAATTAGTATCAATCAAGTGCGAGCCGCACAGCTCGTCGTCTGGGTTATAAATCTCTAAGCAATAGTCATCGAGAATACCCGCTGGCAGCGCATCGTCTTCCTCTAACGCAAACCACTTTTCATTGGGATAATGCACAAATTCGCTATTGGCGATTTCGGTACCAAAGAATTGATCATTATAGAAAAAGTTGTTATTCAGACGCTCAATAAACTCGCCGAGTGCCGAGCACAGCGCGCTTTCTTTGGTCGCGCCTTTACCATTGGTGAAACACATTGGCGAAGCGGCGTCACGAATGTGCAGTGACCACACGTTCGGCACTATGTTACGCCATGATGAGATCTCTATCTTCATTCCAAGATCGGCGAGCATGCCCGTCATATTGGCAATGGTTTGCTCCAGCGGCAGATCTTTACCCAGAATAAAGGTGCTCGATGCGCCATTAGGCTGACCCATCAACATGGCATTGGCGTCTGAATCTAGGTTCTCAACGGTTTCAATTTTAAATTCTGGGCCAGTTTGCACCACTTTTTTAACGGTACAACGGTCAATCGAGCGCAAAATACCTTCGCGATCTTTCTCCGAAATATCTTCGGGTAACTCAACTTGAATTTGGAAAATCTGGTTGTAGCGATCTTCTGGATCGACAATATTGTTCTGCGACAGTCTAATGTTATCCGTTGGAATATCACGGGCTTTGCAATATACCTTCACGAAATAGGCCGCACACAGGGCTGACGACGCTAAGAAATAGTCAAACGGACTAGGGGCAGAACCATCACCTTTGTAGCGGATTGGCTGATCGGCGGTCACGGTAAAATCATCAAACTTGGCTTCAAGTCTAAGATTGTCGAGAAAATTAACTTTGATTTCCATTGAATATGATTTCCACTAAATATGCGAGTCTGTAGCAGCCCATCGACCAAGTCGCGTCATTGGTAATGAGTCATTAAGGGTGAATTATCGGTGTTTTTGGCCCATTAGTCTTGGGTTAATTATGTTAAAAACCATAATCAGGCCATTTACGGCTGAGCTTGACGGTTTGAATAGCAGGGTTAAGCGAGTACTTAGATTGAGTTTCAAGAAGGCGAGGAAACCAATGAGTCGCAGAGTAACACTCTGCGCAAAAACACATTATGGATGTTTTTCAGTTTCTCGCTTAACCAACAGAAAGGTTAAATACATCTTAGTCGGTAATGACAAGGCCATGCCAAAGGCGACACACATAGCGCTGATAATAATCCCTTGCACGCCCATCGCCTCAACAGTTTCATTAAAGTTATGTAAGTAGATGCCCAACGCAATAAGACAAATGCCTACAGTAATGCAGATTTTCAGCGTTAGGATCAACTTTTCATTCGTCACAACCCTGCCCTTACTGTTCGCCACTATCTACACCAGGCTGCACCAGCTCTAGCTAATTTTGCATCAATTTTAGCTAATATAGTGAACTCATTGGGCCCATATAGTGTTGATAAAGATCAAAAGAAAGGCCTAGATTCACAGCATAGTTAACAATTTTGGAATAAATCAACAGCGCGCATTTTATCGATTTCCATTACATTTTTGTTAACTTAAACACTTAAGAATGCGGGAAATTAGCTATACTGCCCTGCAATAAAAGAGATGTTCATCATGGAGTCGTCAAGCATGTCTAATTTCAGCCTACGTAATAAATTACTGCTGTTGTCGTTATTCCCTTTAATTTTTACCTTGTTCGTACTCATGACAGTTTCTTACTATGTCGAAAAAGACGCCCTTGCAGATGAAGTGACGACCTTTAGAACTAAGCTCATCGGTGAACGTAAAACACAAATAAAAGAAGCCACCGAAATTGCCGCAGGAATAGTGCAGTATCAGTTGTCTTTAAAAGAAAATGGCAATGTAAACCAAGCGCTACGTGATATCCGTTTTGGCAGTTCTGGTTACTTCTTTATTTACGACTCCCAAGGTAAAAACCTGTTCCATGCCGTCATGCCCAACCTCGAAGGGCAAAATAAAATTGATATGACAGATCCCCGCGGCACTAAAATCATTGTCGGTTTACTCGATGCCGCTAAAAAAGGGGACGGTAACTTCTCGTTCTACTTTCAAAAACCCAATACCAATGAGCAAATTGAAAAAATCGGTTACTCCATGATGATCCCTGGCACTGACTGGATGCTAGGCACGGGAGTCTATATCGATGATATCGACACTGTCGTTGAGGATTATCGTGCGACGGTCACTGAGCAGATGATCGAAAAATCCTATGCCATTCTGTTAATTGCGCTGTTACTCGCCGCGATTACTGTCGCTGTTATTCTGATCACTGCCCAACGTATGGTCGCGCCCATTAAAAATATGGCGAATAACTTAAACGATATCGCTAAAGGCGAAGGCGATTTAACCAAACGTCTTATTGTTAAAGGTGAAGATGAAATTGCACAACTAGGTCAATCCTTTAACCTGTTTGTCGATAAACTCCAAACCATCATAGGCGATGTGGCAAACGCGACGGCTAAAGTTAAAACCGCCGCCAACGCGATTCACGATCAAACCAAAGTCATGTCGAGCCAACTCATCAGTCATAACAATGAAACTGATCAAGTGGTTACCGCCATCACTGAAATGTCAGCCACCGCCAGCGAAGTAGCGCAAAATACCACGCAAGTGGCTGAAGCGACTCACGCTGCCACTGGCGATGTAGCCAATGCCCAACGCTGCGTCGATGCTTCTTTAGAAGAAATTTCGGCACTCATGGCGCAAATCAACAATGCGGCGGGCAGCATTCAATCCTTGAGCGAACAGTCTAAAAAAATCAACAACGTGCTGTCAGTGATTGGCGGTATTGCTGAGCAAACTAACCTATTGGCATTAAATGCCGCCATCGAAGCTGCCCGCGCCGGAGAACAGGGCCGAGGCTTTGCCGTGGTGGCCGATGAAGTGCGTAACTTAGCGAGCCGAACGCAATCAAGCACTTTAGAAATCAATGAGATGCTATCTGAACTGCACAAGCTTGTCGCATTGGCAGTAAAAACGATGGAAGAAAGTCAGCAAAGCTGCGTGCGCTCGGTAGACTCTTCCCGTGCAATTTCTGAAAGCCTTGGTTCAGTGACATCGGCGGTCACGGCCATTAACGACATGAGCACCCAAATTGCGACGGCGGCCACGGAACAAAGCTCTGTAACCGAAGAAATCAACCGTAATGTGTTCGCCATCCAAGAGATTGTGAATGAGTTACTCCATTCCAGCGAAGATGCTGCCAGAGTCAGCCAGACCGTGTCGCAGGAAGGTATTAACTTAGGTAAGCTCGTCGGTCAGTTTAAGATTTAAAAATATTTTCAATGGGTTGCAAGCTAGATAAGACATAGCAACCCATTGGTTTGCTGAAAATGTAAGATAAGGTCTCAGCCTTGCTGAGGCCGATGGCAGTGGAATTGAAGGATTGTGGGATTTTTTAATTTCAAAAAGTAAAACTTAAATCCCATTGCCTACGTATATAAGTCCAAATACCCAATCCAATAGAAATGGCCATGTTCTCAATATTTAAGAAAAATCCCTTAAAAAAATTAACTCAGCAATATAACGCCAAGCTTGAACAAGCTATGCATGCCCAGAGAAAAGGCGATATTAAATCCTACTCAATGCTGACCGCTGAAGCCGAGCAAATCGAAAATCAAATAAAAGTGTTAGAAACAACAAGCCATAAATAAACCTTCAAAGCAAAAACACTCAGCAGACAAACTACCAAGAGTCAGCTTGAAAACGTGCCAATCTGGCCTCTGTGACTGTGCATTGAGTCAATTGCATCAACTCACCTAAGGTAATCGCAGGATTGTCTGTGATAAGCCGAATCAGCTTAGCGTCTAATGGTTCAAGTTTGTCCGCATGTTGCAGCAAGGCTGACTCCAACTTTTTGATAAGATAACCAAACTGGCCATCTTTAGCTGTTAACTGCTGCGCCAGCAATGGCTCACTTTGTAAATGCGCACAGCAGGATTGGATCTTGATCGCCGCGCCAACCATGCACCAATTTCTCGAACGCCGCACACGCTTAAGCTCGCAATCATATTGAGCTGCAATCGCTTGAGCTTGTTTAACCGCCTCCCGCCCAATTCGATGAATCAGCGAGGGCAGCGAGATACTAATGTCGTCGTTCATAACGCTTGGTTCATCGCCGCTCTTTTATGCCTGCATGGGAAAAGCCTGCTCGACTTTACATTCAAATACAAAAATTCAATGCACGGCAGTGTACTCTGACTCACTTTATTCTAAAAGCTCCGCCCCCTGCCGGATAAGATTTGATGCGATGACGCTTTGATACCAATCGTATTAAATATCTGTTCATTCAGCGGGAGTTCAACGCGCTTTAGACAAGGCGAAGGCTTGAAGGCATAGTGGTGCTCTGTCGAAAGCCTTAAACGCAGTATAAAGCGTGTTGAAACCCGCCCTTCGGGAGCCTCACAGGCATCCCACTCCCGTGTTGCATTGACTTAAAAGGGAATGACCATTTCTGCGTCAATGCGCCTTGGATTGAAATGCCTGTGAGGCTCTGAACTGATTAGATATTTAATGTGATTGGTATGACTCATTAACCCACATATTTTGAGTGAGTTTCGCACCAAGTTTGTAGCTTATGTTGTAAATCGCGCAGCTTCTTTGGGTAATGGCTCTGCTTGGCATAAACCATATACAACTCATGTGGATAGCATTGCCATTGGGGAACGAGCAAAGTGAGTTTGTGCTGAGCGATATCCTCCTCTACCAAATAATAAGGCAGGCTAGCGATACCTGTACCACTCAAAGTAAGAAGATGTGTAGTGGCATAGTTTGAACTGCACAGTGCAGGCTCAAAAGTGAGCGTGAGACTGTCCCCCGCGAGTGGTTCAAACACCCACTGTGTTTCGCCCGAAGACAATAGACGATAATGGCGTAAATCATCAGGGTGACGAACTTCTGCGGCTGCGGAATGTGCGGGCGAAACCACTAAGACATGACGAATTCTGCCAAGATATCTGGCGATCAGATTATCGCTGTGCGCAATGCTTGTTCTTAAGGCGAGATCAAACTTACCGAACTCAACATCTTGAACATTCTGCTCAAAACACAGTTCGAGTTTCACTTGAGGATACGCAGCAATAAACTGAAGCAGCATAGGACTCAGCAATTTTTTGCCCAGTTCCGTTGGAGCTGTGAATTTTAAAGTGCCACAGGAGTCCTGCGTTAAATCCTGCACTAAACGTCCAGCTTCATTGGCCAGCCTCTCGATTTCGCAGGCTTTACCATATAACGCTTGCCCTGCTTCGGTCATTGATACTCGCCGCGTGGTTCGGTGGAGTAATTGACAACCCATTTCATCTTCAAGGGATTTAACATGGCGCGACACTAAGCCTTTAGATGCGCCGAGTTGTTCAGACGCAGCGCTAAAACTGTGCATTTTGGCAACCAGCATAAATGACTGCAGATGAGTGAGATTCATCAATTAAGCCTATTAACGAAACAATGTAGTGATTATATGCGCTTTTTCTATTTAATTAACCAGACTATCCTCAATTCGTATTCAATTTAGGAGCATGTCATGAAAATAGTCGTAGTGGGTGCATCAGGCACAATCGGACAAGCCATAGTCCGCTTATTTCATTCAACTCAGCATGAAGTTATTCAGGTAGGGCGAACAACGGGGGATGTCCTGATAGACATTCGGGATGAACATTCACTCCATCAAGGGCTAGAAAAAATCGGTAAAGTCGATGCAATGATTTCGGCCATGGGTGATGTCGTGTTTAAACCCTTTAACGCTATGACTCAAGCAGACTGGTATACAGGGCTCCAAAGTAAGTTATTGGGGCAAATACAGTTAGTGCAAATAGGTAGCCAATACCTCAACGCTGGGGGCAGTTTTACACTGACCAGTGGCATTATTGCCGATGTCCCAGTAAAAGATGGCATCAGTGCCGCCACAATCAATGGCGCACTTGAGCATTTTGTTACCGCCGTCGCGGGTGAATTACCTGCGCAGCAGCGGATAAACATTGTCAGCCCAACGGTATTAAGCGAGTCATTAGCGAGCTATCAGGACTATTTTCCCGGTTTTAGTGCAATCAATGCCGACATATTAGCCAAGGTTTATTTGCGCTCAGTCATGGGCAGAGAAAACGGCCGAGTGCTGAAAGCCTTTTCCAGCTGCGGCACAGTGTCTTAACAGCAGTGTCCTAACAGCAGTGTCCTAACAGGACAACCTAACCTTGTAACGCAAGGCGCGTAATCAGTCACTGTTAAAGTCTTGAGCGTTGCGCTGGGATTGCCTACAATAGCGCACGCTTTTTCACTATAGACAACGACAGATCACGACCATGACCGACACAACATCATTACCTGCTTTACCGGATCGCCTTTCCGTTAACCCACGCAGCCCACACCATGTGGCAGAAATTTTCGAGCACGATATCGGTATTAAGCTCAACGGCAAAGAGCGTTTTGATGTCGAAGAATATTGCATCAGTGAAGGTTGGGTAAAAGTGCCAAGCAAATCCTTAGACCGTCGCGGCCAACCTCTTTTGCTCACAGTAAAAGGCACAGTTGAAGCCTTTTATCGTTAAGCTTTAGCGCAAAGAGCAGGATCATAACAACGGCCAATCTAATTGGCCGTTTTTGTTTGCCCAGCAGCAAGTGATACTAACTCAATACTACTTGCTGAAACTGCACCAGTGTACTGGCCTACTATTCGGAACAGCTATTTAGTCGATTTTTGGCGAAATGGATTAAATCAAATAGCATTATGCATGCCTACTTATTTGAATATCATCAAGTTTATTTGGGGATTCGCTAGAGAAAGCGTTAGAGAGAGGAGAAATAGTTGATGTCTCGGTAACTCCAATATATAAAGGTCCTTCCAGAATATCGGCAGGTATAACAGTAAATGCTCAAGATAGTGATGGTTTCTTTGAAAGCATTGCTCTTCTTAATCCTCGTGGAATGTAGATCATGACCCTATCAGTATTAAATAGCATTTTAACTCCCCCTAACTTCCCTAATGAATCTGGGATTGGTAAAGTTTGGCCTTCTATAGATGAAGGTCTTAGTTTTCCCAGGGATTACATTGCGTTTATTAATCGTTATGGCACAGGAAGAATTGCCGATTTTATAGCGATATTCAATCCATTTACTACGAATTGTGACCTTGATTTTTTTGAGCAGAAGAAATCAATCATTGAGGATTTCAATTACCTTAATAATGAAGACCCAGAGTATTTTAAATATAACCTCTATCCAGAAATTAATGGCCTTTTACCAATAGGCGTAACGGATAATGGTGATTGCATATTTTGGGTTGTTTCCGATCTAAAAGACAGTGAGACATGGGGCACTGCAATAATCGCATCTAGATCGCCAGATGTAGAATATTTTGATGAAAATATAACCTCTCTATTGACTGGTTTATTGTTAAGAAAAATAAGATCAGGATCATTACCTAATAGTTTTCCTCCTAAAAATGTTACCTTTGAAAAAATTTAAACAAAAAATAAATGGTCATCCGCAATAAATCATGGACCGCCACGGCCAACCACTGCTACTCACAGTAAAAGGCACAGTTGAAGCCTTTTATCGTTAAGCCTTAGCGCAAAGAGCCGGATCATAAAATGAGTAAAGGCTAGCCGTGGGAACCCTAGCTAGCCTTAGATAACAAACACAGTCTTCCTTAGGTTATTGTTTGCGCACTAGTTTATCCGCAAGATAGTCAGCTAATTCAGCAAGAGGGATATGAGTCATCACACCGTCTTTGCGGCACTTAACTGACACACACTTCTCGGCCTCTTCTTTATCCCCAACCGTTAAGATATAAGGCACTTTTTGCTTGTGAAAGCGTTTCATTTTGCGGGCAACTGAGTTTTGACTGATATCAACCAACACTCGCATGTCTCGTGCTAAACATAGTGCGGCTAACTGACGGACAAATTGGCTGTTTGACTCATTTACAGAGGCAATAGCAACAGGTACAGGATGTAACCAAACAGGAAGGTTACCCTGTGAGACTTCCAAGAGAATCCCCAACCAACGCTCGATAGAGCCATACATAGCTTGGTGCATAATCACTGGCCGTTCGAATTCACCTTGCTCATTTGTGTACTGAACATCGAATCTTTCAGGCAAATTAAAATCAAACTGGATAGTGCCACACTGCCAGCGTCTTCCCATAGAATCTGTCAGTGACAGTTCAATTTTGGGACCATAAAAAGCCCCTTCACCAGCTTGATACTCAGCATCAAAGCCCTCAATCTGGCAGGCTGAATCCAATAGCTTTTGTGCTCGGCACCATTGCTCATCGCTGCCTAATGCCTTCTCAGGTTTAGTCGATATTTTTACGTCTAAATTATGGTAGCCGTAATCACCATAAACCTGCTTTGCACGCTGGAGAAAACCACGTATCTCCTCCTCTGCCTGAGACCAACAGCAAAAAACATGGGCATCATCCTGAGTGAACTGGCGTGCGCGCAGGCAACCATTTAACGAACCGGAGGATTCATTACGGTGCACCAAGCCAAACTCAAATAGCCGCAGAGGCAAATCTCTATGGCTATGTACTCCGCGCTTAAACAGCAAAATATGGGCAGGACAAGACATGGGTTTTAAAACATATTCATCGATGTTTTCCTTTCCGCCACCGAAAAACATGTTCTCTGCAAACATGTCCATATGCCCAGACGTTTGCCATAACTCCTTCTTCATAAAAACAGGCGTGTTCACCTCTTCAAAACCATTTCTACGGTACACGCGCCTCATGTGCTCTTGAATATCTCGAAATAATGCCCAGCCATTAGGGTGCCAAAAAATCATGCCCGGCGCCTGTGGTTCAGAGTGAAATAGGTCAAGTTGTTCTGCAATTTCGCGATGTGTTTTCATCATTCTCTCCTGAGTAAAATCTGAGTAAAATCTGAGCGAAATACAAAACCAAGGTATAAAAAAACCCTCTGGCGATTTCGCTCAGAGGGTTTTTTTAAAGACGCAAAAAACTACCCCCCGAGAATTCTCGTGGTGGTAGTGGTGGTGTTAATTGCGCTTACGTATATTTTTTTCATGCGCCAGTAATAACAAATCATCCCTATCGCAGCAAGCATTTTGTTTATAAAAAAAATAAATGGCAGACAAAATAAAGACAAAATAAATGGCCATCCATAATGAATTATTAGACCGTCGCGGCCAACCTCTTTTGCTCACAGTAAAAGGCACAGTTGAAGCCTTTTATCGTTAAGCTTTAGCGCAAAGAGCGAGATCATAACAACGGCCAATCTGATTGGCCGTTTTTGTTTGCCTATTCTACTTCTGCGGCTAAACCATAGGCCTGGTAAATCTGTTTTACACGGCCCGATGCAGCCATATCAAGCAGCGCCTGATTAAGTTCATCGAAAATAGCAGCATGGGTAGAGTTACGGGACATACCAAAATAATGTTCGATCCGATTCGACTGACGGTAATCGGCATAGCTAAAACGATCGTAACCGAGCTGCTTGAAGGCATTCTCAATGGCGGCACGATCGAGCACCACCATAGTGTCAAAACGCCCCATGATAAACATGCGAGCCATGTTTTCATCATCGGTAGACTCAATTTTACGAAGCGCGGGATCCGTATTAAAACGCTCAAAATAAACTGTGCCCCGTTTAACCCCTACAGTAAGCTGATACAAATCCTCATAGGACTTAATCCGTCCTTCCTCGCCAGCTTTTACGAGAAACAAAATATCGCGAGTCTGAGTGCCGATAGGACCAAGAAACCGTACAAATGCCTCTCGCTCTTCGTCTCGTATCGTGCGCGGCACAATGTCGACCGTGCCTACCCGCAACTCATGAATGCTGCGAGCAAAAGGACGCGCGCTCCATTCGACGCGATAACCGACCTTAGCCGCCGCTTCCTCAAGAATATCCTTTAACGGACTCGTCATAGTATTAGTTCGCTCATCAAGCACCATCTCAGGAGGACGATGCCGAAAATCGGCACGCAACACGTTAGAAAAAGTAGCCGATTGCACCTCAGCGGCGACAATGATGTCCGAGAAAAAACCACAACCAAGCACACACAGAATTGCGTAAACAGAAGGCAACGAAACAAGGATACTTTTAAAATACATAGAGATGCCCGCAAATTTATATATTGCATTTAGCATAACTCAAAAAATCGAAAACTAAAGTGCATAAAACATAGGCCCAGCCTGTAATTGTGATAAAGCGCATTGATTAAACCGTATAGAGCGGGTTAAAGTGTGACCACAAAGTAAAAAGTGTGACCACTCAGGAAAATGCAGGGCAAACTCGAACTCAATCATCGAGCACGCCATTTAGGGAAGAAGAAGCAAATCAGCAATGTGCGCCCAAACTCTAAGCAGACAAGTCTGCCACCACTTTCCAAAATAATAAGTACATTTTATTAGCGGGTTATGTCATCGGGTTAACTATTGACTCGCATTACTTCAGGGACGTAAATGACCGATTTCAGCAGCATTCTTTTATCCTACGGGATACTTCTGTCTGGCCTTCTTGTCACAGTGGGTGTGATGTATGTGTTGCTCAAACATCGCGATACAACCGTCAAGCTGCCCGTTGATCGTGAGCAACTGACCCGTATCCCCGCCTATGGCTTACAAGAGCAAATCCATGATCTGCAATTAGATTTAATCGGCTGCATGATGATGGGACTATTGATTGTTTGCCTTCCATTTGCCGCCAGCAGCATCCAAGCGCATATCACAGTCGGAAAATTCCCTTGGTTATTAAGCATCACAGCATTAATGGGCTTAACCTATTGCGGCTTTAAAACATGGAAAAACTTTTCAAAGCTCACCAAATTACGCCTAGGGCATACAGCAGAAATCGCCACAGCCAATGAACTTATCGGCCTACAAGCCTTGGGTTATCAAGTGTTTCACGATGTCCAAGCCGACGGCTTTAATATCGACCATCTTGTGGTAGGCAAAAATGGCGTATTTGCCATTGAAACCAAAGGCCGCCATAAACGGAACAAAGACCTACTCCAAACCAATGGCAATGGCTCTGGTTCTGATAAAAAAGGTTATCAAGTATTTTATAAAGACGGGCGATTAAACTTCCCCTCATGGACAGAAACCAAACCAATCGAACAAGCCGAACGCCAAGCCAAGTGGGTCAGCCAATGGTTAACCAAAGCCACAGGAACACCAGTAACATCAACCCCAGTACTCGTATTCCCCGGCTGGTTTGTCACAAGTCAATCAAAACCGCCGTTTCCGATCCTCAACCACAAACAATTAGTCGGCACCATCCCAACACTCAGAACCCAAGCACTTACCCAGCAACAAGTAGACACCATCATCTACCAAGTCGCCCAAAGATGCCTGAGTAAAAGCGAGGTAGGGAAATAATTAAAATGAAATGCTCACGTTTATTCCACTTACTCTATGAAGGAAAATTAAATTGGAAAACGATGAAACTTTAACTAATAGAAGCTTGGTATAATTTATATTTAACTTTGACGGTACTAAAGACTTAACAGTGAAATGACACTGCAAAATAATAATTACAGGATTAAAAGTATATGTTTCAAACTGATATTGGTCCATTAGATGGAGACAAATGGGAAAGTCTGATTCAGGTTATTTATAAAAAGAGGTACGACTCTTATCAAGACATGATTGCCTCACCAGGTGATCTTGGAATAGAAGGTTTCGTTCTCGATGAAGGAATTGTAATCCAATGCTATTGTCCAGATGAAAACTATGACACAAAAACATTACATGAAAAACAACGAGATAAGATAACTAAGGATATTGGGAAACTGCTTTCAAATCAAGAAGATTTACGCAAACATATTGGTGATACAAAAATTTCTCAATGGGTATTTATCACACCTAGAATAGCTAAGCATGATATTTATGCTCATGCTCGAACCAAGGAGTCTGAAGTAAAATCTGCGAACCTTGATATTATCGCTGATGACTTTAAGATTCTTATAAAAGATCTTGGTTTTTATATTCATGATATAAGAAATTTACAAGTAATTAATGGGGAACAACTTAGTTTTTCAGATTTTAATGGTGAAGAAATATCTGAACCAAAATTAGGTACTGTTTATGATGACAATATTCACAACAAAAACAAAATAAGAAGTATTATAAACAAAGAATACAAACCTACTAATCATCATCGCCTTAATGATATTACTAAAAAGAACTATCTAGAAGGATATGAAATATTAAGAAAAATTTTTAATCAATCACCAGAGCTGTATGAGAAAATTGCTAAATTAGTTAATAATTTTGAAGATGATGTAGAAGAGTCATCTATGACTTGGGAAGATAACCCTCAAAAATTAGTTCAATGGGTAGAAGATAAATTATTGGATAGATTCTCTAAAGAACCACACATATCAGCTATATCTCATGAAGATCTTGTATCAATTACTAAACATATGATAGCAAGATGGATAGCTGAATGTCCAATGAGGATTGAGTAATGAGCAAACTATTATTTTCTCGAAAAAAAACTGCTGTGCTACCAGAACTAAGACCGATGTACAAAGTAGGAAAAATACTCTTAATACTTAAGATTTGTTGTAGCGGAGGAAAAGCAAGTCTCCTAAAACTACACTTATTTAACTGGGCAATGTTAGAGTCACAACGCTTACAAATATTACTCCGTTCTGCTGAGGAGAAAGAATTATTGCTTGGTGTATGGGGGATAGACCCATCGTTAAATATGGCACTAAACTATGCAATATCTGAAGATCTTCTCTGCAGACTGCAAAATGGGAATTATAAGCTAACATCAAAATCAGAATCATTTATTTCCGGCTCTGATCTTATAAATTTATTTGATAATGAATTTAACATACTAAAAAAAATAGATAAAAAAATAACTGAAACTATGGTTACGCAAGCAGCGAAGAGGTGGGTAGATGAAGTTTAATAAGTTATATGTAAAACTAACTGACCCTGACAGTCAAAATTATGGCTATATTATAGAGTTTAACTCAGGCCTAAATATAATAAGAGGTGATAACTCATCAGGTAAGAGTACACTTGTAAACTCATTAATATATAGCCTTGGTATGGAAGAGATAATAGGCTCAAAAGGAAATACAGCCTTACCATACGCTTTAAAAGAAAGATTCGATTTAGATGGAAAAGAAAAACGAATTTTAAGCTCAACTGTATATCTAGAGATAGAGAATAAATTTGGTAAAACAATTACATTAAAGCGAGCCATAAAATCAGAAGATGCCAATACTAAGCTGATTCAAATCATTGAAGGCGCATATTTAACCAGTCCTTCACTAAATAATCTTAAAAGTAGGTATACATTCTTACATGATGCGGGTTCTGCTCAAGATGCTGAACATGGATTTTTTGCTTATTTAGAGAAATTTCTTGGATTAGAGTTACCAAGTTTAATTGATAACAAAGGAAAAGAAACTAAACTTTATTTACAGTCAATTTTTGCTGCGCTAATAGTAGAGCAAAAAAGAGGCTGGACAGATTACATTGCGAATATTCCATATTTTGGAGTGAGCGGAATGAGGGAGAAAGTGGCCAGTTTTATTTTAAATCTAGATAATTTCAGAAATAAAAAGATTCTTAACGAATTACAATCTGAACGTTCAACACTAATAAACAAATGGTCAGAGACGGTAACAGAGCTAAAGTTCTCTGTTGAAAGTAAGTATTTATCCATATCTGGATTAAATAGAACACCATCAATAGATTTTGACCCTAGGCTAATAACAGTAAGTGAGAAAAAAGGATCAGAATCAAAATCAATTAAAGATATTAAACATGAACTTAACGATGAGTTCATGAAAATTGTTAAACTTGAAAAAAACCAATTACAAGATGAACCAACTGATTTAATTCATGATATCGAAAAAGTACAAAACAGGATAGACGAGCTACTAACAATCAATGGAATGTGTAGTAGCAAAATAAAAATAAACGAGTCACAACTAAAACAATACATTGAAAGCTTAAATAGTATTGAAAAGGATTTAAATTCAAATAAATTAATAGAGAAACTTGTCAGGTATGGTGCTAATGAGGCAGAACTAGACTTCGTAAGAGGAAAGTGCCATACATGCATGAATCCAATTGATGACATTTTACTACCACCTGATAGCATCTCAATGCCAATGTCTTTAGAAGAGAATATCACACATCTAGATAACCAAAGGAAAATGACAAAATCAATCCTTGAAGGCCTAGAAACTAGCATTGAATCAGATAGAGGTCAGTTATTAACAATTAATAGAGAAATCATAAAATATAAGTTGGAACTGACTTCTTTGAAAAGAGATATAAAATCTACAAATAGTATTAAAGAGGCTGACATTAGAAAAAAAATTACTATTGAAAATAGAATTTCAGAAATTGAAAAAATTGAAGAAAAATTTGGAAACAGTATCAATACACTCATAAACATGACTGAGAGATATAAAATATTAAATGGGAAAATTTCTGAATTATTAAAAACCACTGTCACAAAAAGTGATTGGTTAAAAATCAACACCTTTTCAAATGAATTTAAAAATTTAGCAAAAAAATTTGGTTACCGTAGTGCAGATGTTAATGAGATAGAAATAAAACCAGATACACTATTGCCATATTTAAAGGACCTTGAGTTAAGAGAGAGTCTTGATACACCTACAGAGGTTGCTACAAAGAATAACAGCACAGATATAAAATCAGATTCTTCTGCAAGTGACTTTGTAAGATTAATTTGGTCTTATTTAATTTCCTTGTATACGGCTTCGAACGCCACAGGAGGAAATCACCTTGGACTGCTACTATTTGATGAGCCAGCCCAACATTCAATGAGCACGAAAAGCGTTAATAGGATGCTTGACACCTTAGCAACTACAAAAGGTTTACAAAGTATTGTTGCGGCATCATTTGATGAAAATGAGGAAACATATTTAGCTTCTGTTTTAGGACTAAATGTTAATAGTTTTAAACTTATACGCCTACCAAGAAAAATTATTACTAGGATAGAACCACAAAGAATATCAGGACAGGCATAACTCTTCACTTAATGGTTACACCAGAACTGGCATTGTTGCACCAGTGACCTTCTAAAACATGGATGTTTTAGTAGAGCCTACAGGGATGTATCCACGGCGTGTCACTGGTGTAACAGTGCTAAAGCCTGCGGCAGGCAATTGGGGAATACCGTAGCCAGAAGCCACAATAAAGCTATTTCGCACCATTCAATTCAGCAGAAACTACTTCAACAAAAACACAACTAAACCCTAAATTGCTGGCAATAAAAAAGCGAACCGCTAAGGGTTCGCTTTCATCAAACGTTAGAACTGAATAACGTACTATTCAGCCCTTATTCGTAGTCTGATAATGGTGCGCATGAACACATCAAGTTACGATCACCGTACACATCATCGATACGATTCACGGTTGGCCAGAACTTGTTAGTGCGCACTGATGCACTTGGGAACACGGCCACTTCGCGGCTGTATGGACGCGTATCAAACTCTGGGTCCATGATATCGGCCATAGTGTGCGGTGCGTTGTGCAGCGGGTTGTTGTCCGCTGGCCATTCACCCGATTCTACTTTGGCGATTTCGGCACGGATTGACACCATAGCGTCGATGAAACGATCGAGTTCCACCTTAGACTCTGATTCCGTTGGCTCAATCATCAGGGTTCCCGCAACAGGGAAGCTCATGGTTGGCGCGTGGAAACCGTAGTCATTCAAACGCTTAGCGATATCCATTTCGGTCACGCCTGAGGCTTCTTTCAGTGGGCGTAGGTCGATAATACATTCGTGCGCGACGCGATCATTACGGCCACGGAACAATACTGGGTAGTGTTCAGACAACTTCTTCATCACGTAGTTAGCGTTTAACAGCGCAGTTTGGGTCGACTTTTTCAGACCTTTTGAACCAAGCAGCTTAATGTACATCCAGCTGATCGGCAGAATGCCAGCGCTACCGTAAGGTGCAGCTGAGACGGCGCCGTTGTTGTCGCTCACGCGGCCCGGTTTCACCACAACGTGACCCGCAACAAATGGGGCTAAGTGTGATTTCACGCCGATAGGGCCCATACCTGGACCACCGCCGCCGTGTGGAATCGCGAAGGTTTTATGCAAGTTAAGGTGTGATACGTCGGCACCAATAAAGCCAGGAGACGTTAAGCCGACCTGAGCGTTCATGTTAGCGCCGTCTAAGTACACTTGACCGCCGTGCTGATGCACTATGTTGCAAATTTCGCGGATAGATTCTTCATACACACCGTGGGTCGATGGGTAAGTGATCATGATGCAAGACAGGTTTTCAGCCACTTCGGCGGCTTTCGTCTTCAGATCTTCTAAATCGACGTTACCTTGCTTGTCACAGGCCGTCACCACCACTTGCATACCGGCTAATTGCGCCGATGCAGGGTTAGTACCGTGGGCAGATTGCGGGATCAAACAGATGTTTCTGTGCGCATCGCCGCGTGACTCATGGTATTTCTTGATGGCTAACAAGCCAGCGTATTCACCTTGAGCGCCAGAGTTAGGTTGGATACACACAGCGTCGTAGCCTGTGATGTTCACTAACCAAGTCGACAACTCTTCAATCAACTGAGTAAAGCCTTTGGCTTGATCCAGTGGGCTGAATGGGTGCATGTTGGCAAATTCTGGCCAGCTCACAGGGAGCATTTCAACCGCTGCGTTTAACTTCATGGTGCAAGAGCCCAGTGAAATCATCGAGTAGTTAAGTGCTAAGTCTTTGCTTTCGAGACGTTTGATATAACGCATCATCTCGGTTTCGCTTTGATAGCGATTGAAGGTTGGGTGGCTTAAAATCGCATCTTGGCGCACGAGTGCCGCCGGAATCGATTGGCTACCTTGGCTCACGATTTGCGCGTCTAACGCGGCAACATCTAAACCATGGCCGGCACCTAAAATCACATCGAACAGGGCTTCGATATCTGTGCGCAACGTGGTTTCGTCTAAGCTCACGCCCACAATACCATCGGCATCGAAACGTAGATTCATTTCAGCAGCCAGTGCGCGTGCATTGACGGCAGCAACATCTAAGCCTTTGATGCTAACAGTATCAAACCAAGTGCTGTTGACTAAGTTCACGCCCTTCGCTTTTAAGCCTGTCGCTAAAATGTCGGCGAAACGGTGAATGCGTGACGCGATAGTTTTCAGGCCATCTGGGCCGTGGAATACGGCGTAGAAAGACGCCATATTCGCTAACAGAATTTGTGCAGTACAAATGTTTGAGTTGGCTTTTTCGCGGCGGATATGTTGCTCACGAGTTTGCATTGCCATACGCAGTGCGCGGTTACCACGGGCGTCTTTTGACACACCAATGATACGGCCAGGCATAGAACGTTTGTGCTCGTCACGGGCAACGAAGAAGGCCGCGTGTGGGCCACCAAAGCCCATTGGCACGCCAAAACGCTGCGCACTACCGAATACCACATCGGCGCCCATAGCGCCCGGTGATTTCAGTAATACCAAGGACATAATGTCGGCGGCGACAGTCACAACCACATTCTTCGCACGCAGAGTTGCGAATAATTCAGTGAAGTCAGTGATTTGACCGAAACGGTTAGTATATTGGAACAAAGCACCAAACAGCTCATGGTTAACGGCCTCAGATGCAGGGCCAACCACGACTTCAAAACCAAAACACTCAGCGCGGGTTTTCACTACGTCTAAGGTTTGCGGGAACACATCATCGGCA
The DNA here is from genome assembly GCF_025653905.1 of Shewanella sp. SM71. Classification (NCBI taxonomy): domain Bacteria; kingdom Pseudomonadati; phylum Pseudomonadota; class Gammaproteobacteria; order Alteromonadales; family Shewanellaceae; genus Shewanella; species Shewanella sp. SM71. The sequence continues at coordinate 25,108 of NZ_JAKKRW010000002.1, read as the reverse complement.
ACGAAGAAGATATTGGCTTTTTTCGCTTTAGAAACGCGCTTTGCCAGCGCCATCGCTTCGGCAGCAGCAGTTGCTTCATCTAACAAAGAAGCAGAAGCCAAATCTAAACCCGTTAAGTCCATCGACACTTGTTGGAAGTTTAGAATGGCTTCTAAACGGCCTTGGGCGATTTCTGGCTGATATGGCGTGTAAGCCGTGTACCAACCTGGGTTTTCAAATACGTTACGCAGGATCACGTTTGGCACTTGAGTGCCGTAGTAACCCATGCCGATATAGCTCTTAAATACTTGGTTTTGTTTCGCTAAACCACGAATGTAAGCAATTCCTTCGGCTTCGCCGCAGGAATCACCAATGCTCAGATCTTGGCTTAAACGGATCGACTCAGGCACAATTTGCGCGGTCAGATCGTCCAGAGACTCAGCACCAACATAGTTCAGCATGGCTTGCTGTTGGCTGCTATCTGGGCCGATATGACGACGTAGGAATAAATCGTGCTGTTCTAACTGAGTGAGGGTTTGCTTGGTCATGATAAACCTTGTTCCAGATTTGCCGAAATTCAGAACTGTAGGGTACTGATTAACGGACTGTTGTTATGTCAATCTTGCGCTAAAACAAACGAAGCCCCTTAGGGCTTCGTTAGCGTCGACGATTATTCTTCGTCGATGACAGCTTGGTAGCCTTCAGCATCCAGCAGAGCGTCGACTTCTGATTCGTCAGAAGGCATTACGCGGAAGAACCAGCCTTCGCCGTAAGCACTGCTGTTAACGAGTTCTGGCGAATCTTCCAGCGCTTCGTTCACGGCAATCACTTCGCCAGAAATGGGGGCATAAATGTCAGACGCCGCTTTTACTGATTCAGCTACAGCACAGTCTTCACCCGCAGTCACAGTGTCGCCAACTTCTGGGAGTTCAACGAAAACCATGTCACCTAACAGCTCTTGGGCGTGCTCAGTGATACCTACTGTGTAGCTACCGTCTTCTTCCTTGCGGATCCATTCGTGTGAAGAGGCGTATTTCAGTTCTGTCGGAATATTGCTCATTGTTCTTGTTCCTTGTTCCGTTTTTTTAAAATGCTTGTTTACCGTTGCGCACAAAGTTTGGCGCCACTACTCTAACAGCCACACGTTTTTTACGCATTTCGACTTCCGCAGTATCCCCAATCGAGCTAGGAACACGTGCCATCGCAATAGAATAGCCCAATGTTGGCGAGAAAGTCCCGCTGGTGATCACGCCTTGTTGCTCTACACCGGCTGTGTCGGTGAAAAATACTGGCATATCATGGCGTAACACGCCCTTTTCTTCCATCACTAGACCAACAAGTTTGCTGGTTCCGGCATCGCGAAGTGTTTCGAGGGCTTTACGGCCGATGAAGTCACGGTCGTTTGGTTCCCATGCAATAGTCCAGCCCATGTTGGCGGCCAATGGGTTGATGGTCTCGTCCATGTCTAAGCCGTAAAGATTCATACCAGCTTCGAGACGCAGCGTGTCACGGGCACCGAGACCACAAGGTTTAACCCCTTGATCTAACAATGCTTGCCACAAGGCTTGAGCTTCATCTTCTGGGACGATAATTTCGTAGCCCGCTTCGCCTGTGTAACCCGTAGTCGCAATAAACAGTGAGCCAGCTTGCTTACCGAAGAAAGGTTTCATGCCTTCGATGGCGGCGTTTTGCTCGGCACTGAACACGGCAGCGGCTTTCGCTTTTGCGTTAGGACCTTGAACGGCAATCATCGCCAGCTCAGGACGCTCAGTCACAGTGACATCAAAACCTTGGGATTGCTTGGCGATCCAAGCGAGATCTTTTTCGCGGGTCGCTGAGTTCACTACCACGCGGTAGTTAGTGTCAGTGAGGTAATAAGTGATGAGGTCGTCGATGATACCGGCATTGTCATCTAACATGCCGCTGTATAAGGCTTTACCTGGCACTTTAAGTCTAGCCACATCGTTCGCCAGCAACTTACGTAGAAATGCACCAGCGTCGCTACCTATCACATCAACCACAGTCATGTGGGATACGTCGAACATACCCGCGTCTTGACGCACAGCGTTGTGTTCTTCGATTTGTGAACCATAGTTGAGGGGCATATCCCAACCGTGGAAGTCGACCATCTTAGCGTTTGATTCTAAGTGCTTGTTAAACAGAATAGTTTTGTTAGCCATTGTTATCCCTTTTTGCGGCCTTTTTCAGGTCTCTGCCTAGTGTAGGGTGTAGATACTAGGGTCTAAAATGCGGCGAAATTATACCTTGCGTCACAAATTTGTATACAGGAGATTTTTCTAATCCGAAGCCATTGCCATTAGATTTTCTCATCTTCAACATGTAATTTTTTTACATGCGAAGGCCAGATTTGCGCACTATAGTACCAATGCGCTGATATTTTGAGCGATTAAGTTCACATTAGCGCAACCTAGGCTAACGGCACAACTTAGGCAGTGCCGACTTATTGCCCATGGCCTGTTGTATGAACACTGTTTTCAGCCCAGCGACATTATCAACGAGATTTAATCCCAGATCGCGAATCACCTTTTTGACTGGGTTTGAACCTTCAAATAGGCGTTTAAAGCCCTCCATCGCCGCGATCATCTCCATTGCATCGGCTTTGCGCCAACGTTCAAGTGCACGCAGCTGCGCATAATCGCCGATATCTTTACCCGCTTGCTGTAATTCGCTGATCACTTCGATAATGCTGGCCGCATCTAAAAAGCCGAGGTTCACCCCTTGGCCAGCCAGCGGATGAATAGTATGGGCAGCATCGCCTGCTAATACTAAACGGTGACGGGCAAAATGGCGGGCGTAACGCATCCGTAATGGGAAGGCTTGGCGCTCGCTTTCAAGCTGACAGATCCCCAAACGACCGTCGAAAGCCGCGGTTAAGTTGCGCTCAAATTGCACTTTATCCATTGCCAATAACTCAGTGGCACGCTCGGGCGGCACCGACCAGACGATAGAGCAGAGATTGTCTTCATACAGAGGTAAAAATGCTAACGGGCCGTCCTGCAAAAACACTTGGCGGGCGGTGGCAAGGTGTGGCATTTCGGTACGAATAGTTGCGACGATTGCGTGGTGGCCGTAATCCCAAAAGGTCAGCGGGATCTTGCATTGCTCGCGCACCCAAGAGTTGGCGCCATCGGCGGCTATCACAAGTGCGGCACTGACACTTTCTATTTCAGAATCGACGCCATTGGCAAGGGTCAACCAAGCTTCGCGCTCACCAAAAGCAATGCGCTCTATGCGTTGGTTTTGAATATGGGTGATATTGTCAAACTCACTGGCGCGTTTGGCGAGGGCAAAGCTAATGGCATCGTTTTCGATAATCGCGCCGAGACTGGTTTCGCTGATGCTGTTGGCATCAAAGGCAATTTTACCGAAACCGTCTTTATCCCACACCGCCATTTTTTGATAAGGCGTGGCGCGGGAAGTGTCTAAATAAGCCCATGCCCCTAAGTTTTCTAACAAGCGCTGGCTCGCCTTATTGATGGCGCTCACCCGTAAACGCGGCTCGCCGCTCACGGCCTCAGTGTGGCCCGCATCGATAACGACGACATTCAGATCGGCCTGCGCCAATCCAATCGCGGTGGCGAGTCCCACCATGCCGCCACCCACAATGGCGATGTCATAGGCTTGTGAACTTAACATGGGTACATCCTTTTCGCGTTGCGATACCAGTAAATTGCTGAGTTATTTCCAGCCCATTGCCTTTTGAGCGACGGGGGTTTTCAGTGGCGGAAACCAAGACAAGAGCCGTAATCCTAAGTTACGCCCCAGCGCCATCGGCCAATATTGGTTTGAAAAGCCACGGACTAAAAATTCGATATTTCGGATAGTGCTGTTTCTGTCGTGCTCGCGGGCATTAAGGTACGCATGGGTCACCGCGGCGGAGCCGATATCTTCGCCCTGAGCTAGCGCCGTTTGGATCACCTCAAGCAAACTCACCACATCCCTCAACCCTAGGTTAAACCCTTGTCCCGCAATCGGATGCAGTGTCTGCGCCGCATTGCCGATAAACACACATCTGTGATGAATTGGCCTTGGCATATAGGACAAATTAAGCGGATACGCATGGCGCGCGCTGACATCGATAAACGTGCCCGCACGATAACCAAAGGCCTGTTGCAGCGCCGCTAAAAACTCAGCCTTAGGCGCGTCTTGCATCTGTTTAGCCCGCACATCATCGAGCGCCCACACGAGAGAAAAGCGAGGTTGACCTTGGCTATCAGCCATAGGCAATAACGCTAATGGACCCGTTTGGGTAAAGCGCTCATAGGCCCAATGTTTGTGAGGCCTATTGGTTGGCAAATCGGCGGTTTGAATATTGGCAATAATGGCCGTTTGTTCGAAGGCCACTTGAGTCACGGGCAAATTAAAACTGCTGCGCACTTTGGATTGCAAACCATCGGCTGCGACCACAAGTTTGGCTTGAATTCGCTCGCCCGTATCGAGCACTAAGGTGTGACCTTCAACGGCGGGTTCTACTTGGGCAAGCTTGGCGGGGCAATAGAGTTTGACACTACTCTTATTCAACTCGTTAAACAGCACTTGGCCAACCCGTTCAAGCTCAACCACTTGGCCTAGGGCATCTAAATGAAACTGCGCCGCATTGAGTTCTGTCATGCCAAAGTGGCCGCGATCCGACACATGGATATTTTCAATCGCCGTGCCCAAATGGGCGAGCTTTTGCCATAAACCTAAACGGGATAATTCGAAAATAGAACCATGGGCGATAGCAATAGAGCGGGCATCGAATCCGGGGTGTTGCTTATCGGGAAGGTGCGCTTCGATTAAGGCGATAGAAAGTGGCCGAGCTGCGGATAAAGAAAGACGCGCGAGAGCTAACGCTAGGGTCGCCCCCGCCATCGCACCGCCTACAATCGCGATGTCGACGTGTTGAACTGAAGTATCCATGTGATTTGTGGCCGTCATGGGGATCTCATTCAAGCTTTGGCATAACACTAAGGCATGTAAACATAAAAGATGTAAACATCAATGCTATGCACTCAAAAATACCAGTGCTATGGACTCAAAGGCAGGTTTGCCCACCTTTGACATCTAATTAAGCCACTACTGTGTTAACTTATTGAACATTAAACAACCGCGGTAAATTAATGCACAACCGCAGTATCGTCAGCCTCGCCATGGGGAAGCTCAGGACCAAACTCCGAGTAACACATGATGGCTGCAATACGTACAAACTCGAGTAATTCAGTGTAAGCGGCTTCGGATTCTTCATCGTCGGCAACATCAAATTCCACTTGGGCAATTTCCGCCAAGTCTTTGATCACTTCACGTACTTCTGCCGAGGCTTGATTCAGTTTCGGCTGAATAATCGCCATGCCAGTCAAAAAACTCTGGGTCCACAGGGACAAGGCTTCAACACGTTGGCTGAGCGGCTCTTCTTCTTCGGGCAACAGCGGCATGAAACCAAATTCAAAATCCACTAAACGCGTCACTGAATCGTTAAACAAATCACACACTAATTGGTGCAACTGCGCTGGCAAAGGTTGACCATCGTTCATCAGGTCGAATAAAGGCTTGATCCAAGTGTCGCCAGTTTGCTCTACACCACCGCAGATTAAACCGACTAAAGCACCGTGAACTTCTACCGGATGCTGGCCGATTTCAGCCGCATCTAAGGCGAGTTTTAAGCTGTCGATACGTAACGAAGGAGGGGTTGCCATATCAGATCCCAATAAGATTTTTCCAGCAGCAATGCTAGCAGAGATAAAGACTTGAACCAATACTGAATCCCAATAATGGCGAAATCGGCCACGCCCTGATAAAAAACTATCCAACTGCTCACACAAACAGCAAACAAAACCGTCAAAGACCAATCCATTTGCGGCTTACCTTGCACTTTTAAGATCAGCCCTATATAGTCCGCCCTAAGAGGCTAACGAAAGGATCACCCGCGACATGAGTAACAGTGCTGTTGAAATTACCCTACTTGGGCGCACCTACTCTATCGCTTGCCCGAAAGGTCAAGAGGATGCCTTACGTACGGTAGCGTTGGGAGTTGAACAACAACTCAGTGCGTTAAAAACCCGAACCAATAGCCTAAGCCGTGAAGAAATTGCGATTATGGCGGCGCTGAATATTGGACACGAGTTGTTCCAAGAAAAGCAAAAAAATAAGCACTACATGCAACAGATGGACGACAGGATCAGCTTGCTGCAGTCGACCCTCGAAAGTGCCTTAGTTGAGCGTTCAACTAAATAGATTTAAACTGTGCACCTTAGTGATTTAACACTCATTGAGTTAAACCAACTGACGCACAGTGAATGGCTAAACTGGCTTATTTAAATAAACCAATGCTTTAGCGATTCAATACCGTTTTGCTCCCTGGGATGCATGCCAACTGGTAATGTCCCTGTGCCGATAATTTTGAAATTAGGGTGAATGCTTTACTGACATTGTGCATGCTCGGCTTGTACCGAGAAGCCTTAGGAGGTAATCATTTACCCGCCTTGAACCTACGGTTCAAGGGCTACACCGGTAGCGGCATTCTGGGGAGCATCTTAATTCTATGTCTACATCTTCCAAACTTTCTCATTTGAATGCCCAAAGCGACACGGCGAACCTTGCCGTAGAAGTCGCTGATGCCGTAGATGTTGCAAGCTATGCGGCAAATATCGCACTCCATACAAAAGAAAGCCGCAATCTGTTACGCAAAGCCATTCGCACCGCCCGTAAATCTCTCTCCGAAATAGAACAAACCCAAGCAAGTTTAAACGCCTGCCAGCGAATGCTCGATGCATTGCAGGCCAACAAAGCGCAACATGTGGCATTATATCTCACCCATGATGGCGAACTCGCCACGCCACCGCTTATCGCTGCGCTGTGGCAAATGGGCATAAACACCTATCTGCCTAGGTTACATCCCTTCAATGCCGGACAATTATTATTCCTGCATTACACCGCAGACACCCCCATGCAACCCAATCAATTCGGCATCTTAGAACCTAAATTAGATGTGCGCACCATTATCCCAGTGACAGAGTTAGATGTGGTTATCACGCCCTTAGTGGCTTTTGATTTAATGGGGAATCGCATGGGCATGGGCGGCGGCTATTACGATAGGACGCTGGCAAACTGGCAGCTTAAAGGTAAACCTTTGCCTATGGGTTACGCCCACAACTGTCAGCAAGTGACGAGTTTACCCTGCGAGTATTGGGATGTGCCTTTGCCATTTATCATCACTCCAAGTCGGGTACTGACGTTTTGAAAAAGAAGGATCTAGAAGCTAGGGCGCTTCGCTGCTAGAAAAAGCAGAGCGTTGCTCCATAACGACTTCTTCTTGAATCTAGATTCTAGAGCCATGCAATGGCGCTCTAGAGGCCGCAGGCCGTTCTATATTCGTCTTTATTTCAAATGCCGGCCACCATCGACATTATGGCAGCGACCACTGACGTAGCGGCTATTTAGCAGATATTCGACTAAGTCGATAATCTCCTCATTCCCCGCCTCTTTCGGCAACAGCGCTTTGGCTAAGGTTTTTTGCTGATAGGCAACGTCATCTCCTGCATTAAATAGGATCATCGCCGGCGCAATCGAATTCACTTTCACCTCGGGCGCAAATTTGGCGGCAAAGGATAGCGTCATATTGTGCAGCGCGGCTTTACTGGCGGCATAGGCGATATGCTTCTGACTGCCCTTCTCTGCCACATAGTCAGTAATATGAATCACATCGCTCGCACCGATTTCATCGCCAGCAGCGGCACGTAGCTGCGCCTCTAAGGCCAAGTTCAACTGATAGGGCACGCTCACATGCACTTGCATCATCCGCTGCAGCACTTGGCTCGGTGCAAAAGTGGCACTCTTGAAAGGCTCATTCTTTGTAAGCACAGGATCCGGCAGCCAGTCCGAGGCATTGTGAATAATGGCGCGAATTTGCGGCAGCTTAGCTAACTCATCAATCAAGGATCGCACTTGAGTATCGTCATAAAAATCACAGGGATACAGAGTCGCACCTAAGGCGTTCAGCTCATCTATGCTAGCGTAATGGCTGCGATAGGTACCAATCACCTGCTGACCTTGGGCGAGAAAATGTTTGGCTAAGGCGTAACCGATACGCTTACCCACGCCTGTGATTATGATGGGAGATGTCATACCTATCCTTTTGAGTCGTTATTGGTCAGGCTTTACCTTGTTCGCTTAAAAATCAGCAATCAAGTTAAACTGATGAATAACCAAGATGTTACTGCACTCATTTGAATTTAACCTAACAAAAAGCCCAATGAGATGCTGATCCGTTCTACAATCGCTTCGATCTAAAACCCTTTATTCTGCGTATAGGGTAGAAGAAAACCAAGCTTGAGTACTCACTTCAAGTATTGTGATCAAGTCATCAGAGGTAATACCGATGGAACTGCGGATTTTTTACGATGGAAATTGTCCATTATGTAGCGCCGAAATGCGTCAACTGAAAGCGCGCGATCCGAAGAACTTGATTGCGCTTGAGGATTTAAATGCGCCAGACTTTAGTAAGCGCTTCAGCCATATCGATAGAGACTACGCTAATACGATTCTCCATGGCGAAACCGCAACGGGCGAAGTGTTACTCGGGTTAGATGTCACTTGCAAAGCGTGGGCACTGACAGGAACACGCGCTTGGATCCAACTATTACGCCTGCCCGTGATTAAAACTGTGGCCGATTGGTGCTATCTCAGATTCGCAAAAAACAGATATCGCATCTCTTATTTACTGACGGGCAAAGCCCGCTGCGATGATAACTGCCAAATTCCCACTAAGCGCCGCTGATCGACTGAATTCGCCTGGTAAAATGTAAAACCCAGGCATAAAAAAACGGAGCTCAATGGCTCCGTTTTTAATTCGTCATAATCTAAAAAGATTATCCGAAAGATTATTTAACGAAATCAACGCCTAGTTTGATATCGCCTTTCAGCGTATCTAACATAGAATCACGAGCGTTAGCTTCGAATGCACTCACTTCACCGTAAGGCAGTACTTTTTCAATACCGTTTTTGCCTAACAGCACAGGTTGTGCGAAGAATTCAGCATGCTCGCTGCCGCCGTCAACATAGGCGCATTCAACGATGTTAGCTTCGCCTTGCAGACCACGAACCAGAGACAGACCGAAACGGCAAGCCGCTTGACCCATAGACAGAGTCGCGCTTCCGCCACCGGCTTTAGCTTCAACCACTTCTGTACCCGCGTTTTGGATGCGAGTCGTCAAACTTGCCACTTCTTCGTCAGTGAAAGTCGCGCCTTCAACTTGAGACAGTAATGGCAGAATAGTCACGCCGCTGTGGCCGCCGATCACATTCACTTTAACGTCAGCAACGTTCAGGCCTTTTAATTCGGCGATGAAAGTTTCAGAGCGGATCACGTCTAATGTCGTGATACCGAACAGACGGTTCTTATCGTAAACACCCGCTTTTTTCATCACTTCTGCAGCGATAGCTACGGTCGTGTTGACTGGGTTAGTGATAATGCCAACCAAAGCCGTAGGGCAAGTTGCCGCTACTTTTTCGATCAGGTTGCGAACGATACCCGCATTGATATTGAACAGATCAGAACGATCCATACCAGGCTTACGCGCAACACCAGCAGAAATTAGAACAACGTCAGCACCCACGAGGGCAGGCGTTGGATCTTCACCAGCAAAACCTTTGATTTCAACAGCAGTTGGAATGTGGCTCAAGTCAACCGCAACACCCGGAGTTACCGGTGCGATATCATATAGAGACAATTGTGAACCCGCAGGCAATTGAGTTTTTAACAGTAGGGCAAGAGCCTGGCCGATACCACCAGCAGCACCAAGTACAGCAACTTTCATAGTTATCTCCGTTATTTCTCGGATATGTGTGACATGGATCTAATTTGCGTTGGCGTCACATTACTGGAATGTCACAACAATTTCAATTATCCCTTAGTCGTGGGACAAAAGAATTCCGGAATAACGTAGAAGCAATGTAGAACAATTACTCAAATTGGGATTTTTACGCCCCCTACAAACGCTTAACCACTGGGGCTTAGTGAATTTTTATTCAACCAATCTGGTTATTTGTTGACAATTTTTCTAAAAATATTCAAAATGGGCCTGTTTTTTTGAATAACGAATAATAATATTATGCAAACGACCAAGAATCAGGATGACCTTGTTAGAATTTTTAAGTCGATTTTAAAAGAAGAGCGCTTTGGCTCTCAGAGTGAAATCGTCACCGCCTTGCAAGCTGAAGGCTTTGGTAATATTAACCAATCGAAAGTGTCACGCATGCTCAGCAAGTTCGGCGCAGTGCGGACTCGCAACGCTAAGCAAGAGATGGTGTATTGCTTACCAGCCGAATTAGGCGTACCCACCGCGGGTAGCCCACTGAAGAATTTGGTACTCGACGTCGATCACAATCAAGCTATGATCGTCGTGCGAACTAGCCCAGGTGCCGCGCAGCTGATTGCCCGTTTATTGGATTCTATCGGTAAACCAGAAGGCATTTTGGGTACGATTGCCGGTGATGACACTATCTTTATTTGCCCATCGAGCATCCAAGATATCGCCGATACCTTAGAAACCATCAAATCTTTATTCAATTACGCAGAATAAAAAAACAGGTCAGTGAGCTGACCTGTTCTATTTTATCTGTACATTTTGAAGTGCAATACCGCGCTGGTTATTTGGCCATTGTCCCGATTACGTTACACATTCCAGCACAATATCTAACTCACAATATCTAACTCAACTATAACGATATCAGTAAGCCACACTGATGCGCTGGTTTGGGTGAGTGCCCTTTTCGGCTTCATCTACCATGGCTTTTGCGTAATCGGTTACAGAGATACGGCTTTGACCATTAGCATCGGTAAAGAAGCTGTCGCCACCAAGACGGTACGGGCCTTCACTCTCACCGGGATAAATCTCAGCGGCTGGGCTCACAAAGGTCCAATTGATTGCCGTTTGCGCCGCACGGAATACCTGCAAAGCTTCACCCTGAGCTAACGCCTCATCTTTATATGCTGCTGGGAAATCTGGACTAGAGACCAGCGTCACACCCGGCGCCACTTCTAAACTCCCAGCACCACCGACCCACAATAAACGTGACACGTTAGCGTTAGGCAGCACATCCAGTAAATGCTGAACCGTACTCGCCACTAGACCATGATTTTGTTGGGCGCGGCCACCAACGGCGGCAATCACGACATCTACGCCAGCAAAGGTATCGGCGACCAATGGCTGCTCTAAATCCACGGCACGTACTGCCACGTCAGCCACGGATAACTTACTTGGATCACGCACTAACGCTGTCACTTGATGTCCACGACTCTGTGCTTCTTTTAAAATTGCACCACCGATCCAACCCGTTGCACCTAAAATTGCGATTTTCATTTCATTGTCTCACTCAGATGATTTACATTGGATCCAGTTTACTTGCAGTTTTTCACCTAATAAACATCAATAATTGAGCATGATTGTTTCAATATAGGATACTAATGTGGATAAAATTGCCGCTATACGCAGTTTCGTCGAAGTCGCAAACTGTGGCAGCTTTACCAAAGCTGCCGAACATTTAGACCTCAGCCGCCTGCAGGTTTCCCGTCATATTCAAGAAGTGGAGCAGTGGTTGAGTTTACGCTTATTACACCGCACCACGCGCAGCGCCAGCTTGACTTTGCAGGGTGAGGAAGCGCTACAATTTTGCCAGCGGATCTTAAGTGAAGTTGCTGCCATGGAGAGTCGTGCCCACAGCCATAACAGTGAACTGGTAGGCAGTATTCGTATCGCTACGCCTATTGGCCTTGGGCAGCACAGTCTGTTTTATGTCGTTGATCGCTTTATTAAAATTCATCCTAAGGTCAACATTCAACTGGTGATGTCGGACAGTTTTGCGCAATTGGTAGATGAGAGAGTCGACGTGGCGCTACGCTATACCGAGCAACCCGATGAGAATCTCATTGCTCGGCGTTTGATGACCATAGATGCGGTACTTTGCGCGGCGCCGAGCTATCTTGATAGCGCAACGCCACTCCTCGAACCCATTGATCTGCTAGCCCACAACTGCCTCATACACTCAGCGCAACAAAACTGGCCTTTTCTAAAAGAACTGCAAGCCGAGCACGTCAAAGTTACAGGGAATCTTAAGGCTAACGATATGGGAGTGTTGGTCAGTGCGGCGCTACGTGGACATGGCATAGTGCGGTTACCCTGTGACTTGGCTAACCAATACCTTGCCAGTGGTCAGCTCAAAGAAGTCTTACCCGAATTTACGACACCAGGCCAAACCCTGTGGGCGGTATATTTGTCCCGCAGTTATCAGCAAAATCTAGTGCGCGCCTTTATCGATTTCACCGCCCTGCAATGGCAGCTCGATATCAAAAAATGGGTTCCCGCGCATTAGCATAAAAAAACGCACTTAGGCGTTAGCTTAAGTGCGTCTCGATTGATACTAATTCGGCTTGATTATAGAAAGCTTATTCGTCGAACTGCAGCATAAAATCCAATGCAGGGGCAAAGAAAGATGAACCTGTCATCGCCTTAGTAAAATGCATCAAGTGATCATGATTGCCTGCGCCATCACCAAACATCATGCTATGCAGCATCTTTTCAAAATGTTCTGGCGTGCGGCAGTTAGAGATAAACATTAATCCCTGCTCCTTCAGCGAACCATAGGGCATACTCTGACGCAGGATCTCCATTGACTTACCATCGGCATCTTTAAGATTAACGCGCTTGATATGGCTGGTCAGTGGCTTATCTTCAGATTCATACTCGATATTATCTTGCTTAGTTCGACCGATTATATCCTCTTGTTTTTTAACTGGTAATCTATGCCACTTACTCAAGTTATGGGCATATTTTTGCACATGAATATAGCTGCCACCCTTAAACTCAGGATCCTCATCACCCACAAGTGCCACTTCCTGGCGGTGGCGCCCCTTAGGGTTTTCGGTGCCATCGACAAAGCCGGTTAAATCACGGCTATCCATAAATCTAAAGCCACGCTCTTCTTCAACTAACTCCACTAAGTCTTCAAACATTTGGCTGATTTCATTAGCCACTAAATGCAGAATGTCGTAACGATCACTGCGAATATGCACGAATAAATCATATTCAATTGCAGGCGCTTCACGACTGCCCACTTGCATCGCAGGGAAAGGTTTAAGCAGTTCAGGGCGAGCAGTAGGATAGAGGCTATCCCAATAATTAGCACCAATACCAACAAAACCATTGAATGCACTGTCGGAATATTGATCTGTCAGCTCATAAATATACTGCGCAACGTTGGCAAGACAGGGACGTAATTGCGACTCGACATTGTCATTGGCATTAAACATCAAATAGACACTGTGTAAGTTCCCCTCTGCACACACACCCAACTGTTCACGCGGCATATTTTGAATATCCATTTGGTTATCACCCTTTTTCTAAATTCATTTTCGGCAATATTATCCGCAACTTTACCTAAAAATGACATTAACTAACGCACAGTTTGCTCTGATCTGTTTATGATAATGCCAATAGCGGAGCATTATCCCACCCCAGACCCTTAAACATAAAAATTGACGAGACCATTAAAGTCTCGCCAATCAGTTAAATCGAATCAATGACGTCAGGTTCACTCAGTGTTGAGTTTACCTTAGCATTTATCTTAGTGTTAATAGCCTGCGGCGTGACCATCCTTGCGACTCTCAGAAGCCGCACGATATACGCCGGTTTCGGCATTAAATCCAATGGCTTGATAGCCACCAAACTCCCCAAGTCCATCACGCAGTACATGGCCTTTCTTAATCAACTCACGACGGGTTTCTACCGGAAAACCTGATTCCAAACTGACGTAGCCGCCATCCTTCATCACTTCGCCTGTGGGCTCGGTTGACCCCATATGCAAAATTCTGGGGGCATCGCCCGCTTCTTGCAAGTTCATTTTAAAATCAATCAGATTCATTACAATCTGCGCGTGCATTTGTGGCTGAGTCGCGCCGCCCATCACCCCAAAGCTCAGCCAAGGTTTACCGTCTTTGGTCACAAAAGCCGGAATAATGGTATGGAATGGACGCTTGCCCGGTGCGTAGGTATTAAAACGCCCTTCCGTTAAATCAAACATTTGCCCGCGGTCTTGCAGCACAAAGCCGAGATCCGGTGGTGTCATCCCTGACCCCATACCACGGTAATTACTCTGAATGAGTGACACCATGTTGCCATCTTTGTCAGCGGTAGTCAGGTACACAGTATCGCCATGTTGCAACGCTGGATTACCCGCATCGACACTCTTGGCGGTTTTTGTAGGGTCAATCAACTTAGCGCGATCATAGTTATATTTCTGTGAGATAAGCTCGGTAACGGGCACTTTATTAAAGGCCATGTCGGCATAAAACTTAGCTCTGTCGGCAAAGGCGAGTTTCTTTGCTTCGACAAATAAATGCACATATTCAGGACTATTAAAGCCCATGGCAGCCACATTAAAGGGCTCCATGGTTTTTAAGATTTGTAGCGCCGCAATGCCTTGACCATTAGGTGGCAGTTCCCACACATCGTAACCACGGTAGTTCACCGAAACGGGATCTATCCAGTCGCTAGTATGGCTGGCTAAGTCATCATAACTTAAATAACCACCTTGGGATTTCATGTACTTATCAATACTTTTGGCAATATCACCTTTATAGAAAGCATCGCGGCCGCCCTTGGCAATTTTCTCATAGGTGTTAGCAAGCGCGGGATTTTTAAAGATTTCCCCTACGGTAGGCATCTTACCATTAGGCATATAGGTTTCTTTAAAACCGGGGAATTTAGCCAGTTTTTTACCACTGCCATCAAGGTAATAGGCAATCAACTCTGACACTGGGAAACCATCACGGGCGTAATGAATTGCAGGCGCGAGGTTATCAGCCATAGCTAATTTACCAAACTTATTATGCAGCTCATACCAACCGTCCACAGTGCCCGGTACAGAAACCGGCAAAGGTCCAAGCGGCGGTAAATAGTCTAATCCGAGGGATTTAAGCTTTTCTAAACTTAAGGATTTGGGACTGCGCCCCGATGCATTAAGACCATAGAGGCGTTTATCTTTTGCGATCCAGACGATAGCAAATAAGTCCCCACCGACACCCGACCCCGTTGGCTCGACTAACCCTAACATGGCGTTAGCGGCAATCGCTGCATCGACCGCACTGCCGCCCTGTTTGAGTATATCAATAGCGACTTGCGTGGCTAAAGGCTGACTGGTCGCCGCCATCCCTTGGGTTGCATACACTTCTGATCGCGTTGCGAAGGCTTTACCTGTGATCCTATCCATGGCCATCACTCCTGAAGACGATATTGCCGTTGCTACAATAACGAGGGTACAAATTGAATTTATTGTTTTTATCATAATTCCTCCAAAACCGGAGGATAAAAGTAGCAAGGATGGTCGAAAAGATCACCAACCAATACCGCATAGACCCAAGTTAAACGTAAGCAAAAATGTCGTACTTTAGTTGGCTATGCCATATCAGCATTGAATAAATACTCATCGCTTAGATTGGGTCCCCACAGTTTGAATATGCTGAAGATTCAAACAACACGAGCGAATGCGGCTCAGTCGTTACCCCAACTTTTTGGCCGATAGTGAGCTGCATCATTTGGCTACGCACCTCCACATAATAAGCATGGGAAGCGGCTTCAATTTTGACCCAATAATGACAAAAGGCGCCTAAGAAACGTCGCTCAGTGATAGTACCAACGCCCTGTTCATCGGCGCTGAGCGTCAATTGCTGTGGTCGCAAGAATACTGTTCCGCTGAACTCACTCGGCAAATTTAATGGCGTAAGGCTGGTTAAATGGCCTATGGGAGTGACAACACTGTGCCCATCAAACACTGCTGCAGGTAAGTAATTACCGCTACCTAAAAAGTCCGCCACATAGCGGCTGTTTGGGGCGGCATATAAGGCTTCGGCACTACCATGCTGCACTATGATGCCTTGATTAAAGATGGCTAAAGTATCTGCAAATACAAAGGCTTCATCCTTGCTATGAGTAACAAACACCGCGCTGACATTACGCTGTTTTAAGATGCTGCGAATTTCCGCCATCATCTCGTAACGCACTTGGGCATCAATATTAGAAAAAGGCTCATCAAGCAGCAATAATTGCGGCTCATAGGCAAGTGCCCGCGCAATCGAAACTCGCTGCTGCTGACCGCCAGATAATTCATGGGGATAACGCTGTGCCAACCCTTCAAGTTTGACCAAGGCTAGCATTTCATCCAAACGTGCCTGACGTTCTGCGCCCGACAATCTAGCCACCCCAAAGAGGATATTTTCCGCCACAGTCAAATGAGGGAAAAGCGCATAGTCTTGAAAAATCATGCCGATGCCGCGCTGCTCACTAGGTACAAACTGGCTATTGCCACTCACTATGCGGCCATTAATCTGGATTTCACCTTGGCTTATGGCCTGTAATCCAGCAACCGCACGTAATAAGGTCGTCTTGCCACAACCGCTTGGGCCTAACAACGCCAGGATTTCCCCTTGGGCGAGCGTTAAACTCAAACCTTTAAGTACTTGCTGGCCCTGATAATCGCTATGAATTTGCTTAAGCTTGAGCGTACTTGTCATCAGCTGTGATGCTCCAATGAACGGTTTAAATAAATAAGCGGCACTAAACCCACTAGTACAATCACAATAGCAGCTAATGCGCCGTGCTCGAGTTTTTCATCGGACGCAAACTGGAATACATAAGTTGCAAGATTCTCAAAGCCGATAGGCCGCAGCAATAACGCAGCGGGCAGTTCCTTCATGCTTTCGATAAACACCAATAAAGCGCCCGCAAACAATCCCTTAGCAAGTAAAGGCAAATGCACCCGCCGCAAAAGTTGCCGAGGAGTTTGCCCCATGGTCAGGCTCACCATGTCTAGCGATGGCGAGATGCGTTTATAACTGCTTTCAACACTGCCAATCGCAATTGCCACGAAACGTACACAAAAAGCAAAAATCAATGCAATCACACTGCCTGTAAGGATAAGACCAGGACCTGCTATGCCGACAAGATCCGCCAGATCGTTAATCGCAAAATCTAGCATAGTTAAAGGCACTAATACCCCAATAGCCAGCACAGTGCCTGGTAAGGCGTAGCCCGTCGAAGCTAACCGTGAGGGCAAAGCATCACTCTGTCTTGGGCTTATCCGGCGAACGAACATAAGCAGTAAGGCGATTAAGCAACAGAGTAAACTGGTGATCAGCGCAAGACTGAGGCTGTTAAGACTCAATTGCCAAAAACTCTTATCCCAGCTTTGTTCAAAGTAACCAATCGCATAGGATAATAAAATCCCGAAAGGTAACAGAAAGGCTAATAGCAATAGCATGCCGCAAAAGCTCAGTGCGACCAAGGTTTGAGTCATCGAGAGTCGATACAAGTCAGTGACTTGTATACGTGATTGTTTTTGGAATAACTGCTGTTTACGACGGGCAAAACGCTCAAATCCAATCAGGCTAAACACTACCAGCAAGATAATCGCCGATAACTTAGCGGCGGCGGTCAAATTGCCATAACCCAACCAAGTGTCGTACACGGCTGTCGTTAAGGTAGGCACGGCAAAATAGTTAACCGTTGCAAAATCAGCGGCCGTCTCCATCGCCACTAAAGCCACCCCAACGGCGAGCGCAGGCCTTGCCATAGGCAAAGATAAACGCCAAAAACTTTGCCACGGTGAACAGCCCATAATGCGCGAAGCATGCGCCAAACTTAAGGATTGCTCCATAAAAGCGGTACGTGCCAAGAGATAAATATAGGGAAACAATACCAGCGACAACATACACGCCGCACCGCCTAAGGTACGAATATCGGGGAAGAAATAATCCTGCGGTGAGTCCCAGCCAAATATCGAACGAAGACCGCGCTGCACTGGCCCCGCATAATCGAGTAAATCGGTATAGACGTAGGCAACAATATACGCAGGCATAGCAAGGGGCAATAATAGCGCCCATTGCAAATATCGCCTGCCGACAAAGTCACAACGAGCCATCAACCAAGCGCAGGGTAACGCAAGTAATAACGCCCCCAGACTCACCCAGAAAATCAGCAATAAACTATTAATGATATATGTCGGCAGAACCGTTGCCATCAAGTGCCCAAACACGGCTTCGTCAGGCTGAAAAGCTTGAAATATCAACGCAAATAGTGGCAATACCAGCAAGGCGGCCACGGCATAACCAGCAAGCGACCAGCTTCTGGCTAATCCTAAAATCATGTCAATCCTTAAAACGTCACAGCGCCAATCACTGGCGCTGATAACCTAAATCTGCATTTTGTCGCTAGCACTGGAGCTAGAGATCAAACTGCACTTCATCTAATAGCTTAACCGCCGCTTGGTGATATTCTGCCAACTTAAAAATGGGCAATTGATCTGACTTAAACTTACCCCATGAAGCCACTAAAGATGAAGGTGCCACATCGGCTTTCACTGGATATTCCATATTCACATCGGCATAAGCCTTCTGAGCCACATCGGCGGATAAGAACTCCATCAATTTAATCGCATTGGCTTTATTAGGCGCATGGCGAGTTAATACCATGCCAGACACATTCACATGGGCACCGCGGTCAGCTTGGTTCGGGAAGTTGAGCGTCACAGCTTCGGCGATCGCCTTTTGCTCAGGATCCTGCAACATATTGCCGTAATAGTAGCTATTACCAATGGCGATCTCACACACACCTTCTTTTACTGCGGCAATTTGCCCCCTGTCGTTCCCCTGAGGTTTGCGGGCTAAATTAGTTTTCACGCCTTGTAACCAAGTTTTTGCCTCAGCTTCACCGTGATGAGCAATCATAGATGCGACTAACGCTATGTTGTATGGATGCTTACCACTGCGAGTACAAATCTTTCCTTTATATTTGGGATCGGCTAATTCTTCATAGGTCAATTGCTGCTGGCCTAAACGATCCTTGGCTGTATAGAGATTTCGCACCCGCATAGTCAGGGCATACCACTGGCCGTCGGGATCGCGATACTGCGCAGGAATATTACTCTCTAGCAGGGGATTTTTGACTGGAGAGGTTAGATCTTTATCCACTAATTCAACTAAACGTGAAAAATCAGACGTCAGCACAAGATCCGCTGGGGATAAACGGCCTTCACGGACGAGACGCTCGGCAATACCGTCTTTAGCAAATACCAAATTCACACCTATGCCAGTTTCTTCGGTGAAACGCGTCAGGATAGGCTCCACCAAGAAAGCTTGGCGATAAGAATAAACGGTTAATTTATCATCTGCATTCGCTGAATGCCCAATCGACATTAACCCAAAAACAGCCGCGCAAGTTACCCATTTCATTACCGAATTCTCCCCAAAGTGATGACGTGTTCTGCAAAATTAGAACACTAACGCATTAATGATAATGCTTATCAGTTTCGCAAGAGTAATAGATACGGAACTTGAGAGCAAGCAGCTAATTAACTTTATGTTTTTAATGGTATTAATCTGAAAATTTGAGATTATCTCAAATCAAACTAAACTGAACCTTAATTTGATTAAAATGCTTTCAGGAGGCGTTATGTTAACTGTTTTGCTGCTAGGCGTAGCCGCAATTGCGCTATTTGGCTTATTCAAACTCAATACTAGTCCCAAAAGACATAAACACTCTTCTCAAGCTGCAGATCCCAGTATTAATAAAACTCACAGTTTTCACAGTGTGAGCATAGTGAATAACGGCAGTTGTTGTGAGCAGATTGAAGCGCTTTCTGGAAAACGATTTTTATCGAAAGATGCGCCTGAAATTCCGATGGAAGAATGCACTATGGCAAACTGCCAATGCCGCTATCAACACCATGAAGACAGGCGCCAACTAGGCAATGATCGCAGAGTAGAATATGGGGTTACTCGTGAGTTATTCGGCGCTTTTGGTGAACAAAATCGCCGTGATAGGCCAAAAGGAAGACGCGCAACCGACGGTTGAGCATCCTCTGCGGATTATTGGGGACGAGTTTGAATAAATGCAGGTAAATCACGCATTTCACTGAACCAAAGTGCTGTCGCAGGTGCAACCTTACGCCAATCTAGCTCTGGATGTCTAAAATCCACATAATCGAGTAAGCAAATCAAGGCTAATTGCGGTGCTTGAATCGTGGTTTGGGTGATCACAGTTTGAAGCTCAATCTGCATAAGGCCGCGCAGCAGTGCTTGTTCAAAACGTGCAGTCCAAAATACTGATCTCACGCCTTCTTCTTCACGCATTTGCTCTTGGCGTAATTTCACCGCGCTATCGATTAAGCCTTTGACTAAAGAATACTGACACTCCAGCACCCAGTTATTATTTGAGATCCCAAACATCTTACGATCGCCAAGCTCTGCATCTAGGTAACGCATGATCACTTCACTATCGAATAGTGCTACACCATCGTTGGTAATAAGACATGGGATCTGTCCTAACGGGTTAGCATCGAGTAATTCGGCGCTGTTTTCAAAGGGATTAACTAACTGCTCTTCAATATTGTTAATCCCTAGATACTGGATTAAGGCTCTTACACAACGGGCATAGGGCGAAGCTTGAGAACTTAACAACTTCATCAAAAATTTCCTTTTGTTTGCATTAAACGCTATGGCTTTTTAGGGGCAAGAACGGAAACAAGTTTACTCTCGCCTTCTATGTAAAATTGAGATTACCAGTATTTTTCAACGGTAATTTGCCCAGGAGCACGGCGTAAATTCTTCACTAACCCTTTATCGAGTAAAGCGGCTTGCGCACCATTAATCATACCCGGATTGCCGCAGATCATAACTTGAGAGTCAGCTGCGTTTAAGGTTAGTCCTGCCTTTTTTTCGATTTCACCCGAGACTATCCCCTCGGGAATGCGGCACTGTAAAGCATCGGCAAAGGGTTTACGGGTCACACTCAAGACTAATGTAAATTGTTCAGGGTATTTGCGTTCTAAATTACGCAACTTATCAAGATATGCCAAATCCTGTGCCTCGCGCACGCCATACACAAGCACGACTTTTTCAAAACGCTCCCAAGGTTCATCGGTGTCGAGCATAGACAAAAATGGCCCTACTGCTGTTCCTGTGGCTAAAAACCACAAATGCTTCCCTTGGAGTTCACCCTTAGGAATTTCAGCTAAGGTCATAAAACCAGTCGCGGTTGAGGTAATTTCAATTTCATCGCCTATTGCAAGGTTGTGTAATTGAGGCGATAACAGGCCATCCTCTACCGCAACGGCGAGCACCTCGGCATAGGGTTTATCGGGAGAATTAACTAAGGAGTAGGCTCTAGCCACACGCTTATCATCTTGCATTTGACTTAACTTGATAAACTGACCAGGAATAAATGGAGCTAACTCGGCAGCAATGCGCAATGAGAATAACTTATCACTCCAATCAATACGTTCTATCACTTGTCCCCTAATCCACATAACTTGCCCTCAAGCGAAACGTTAAATAGGCTTCCAGCATAGACTTTTTTCTGCACAACAAAAACCCCTTATATAAGGGGCTTATGACTATAACGCTGAATATAGAACTGAAAATACTGAGGTATTAACTCGGACTCGATGCTGTCTCATCAGTCTTCTTGTTAAAGCTATCTCTAAAGGCTTGCAGCCCCTCTTGCACTAAGCTGTAGGTTTTATCGACACCATCGGCAATATCACCCTGCAATACTTTAAGGCCGGACAGAATATCTTTAGCCTCTTTAAAGCCATTGTCGATGGCACCGCCAATAATCCCCATAAAGCTATCGAGTTGTTCATCTAAGCTCATACCTGAATGTTGCTGCTGATGAATCCCAAAGAATTTAGTCGCAAAATTCACAATGCGATCAGCTGTGGCCTCTGGAGACATATCAACGCCATTATCATAAGCGGTTTGAGTCGCGTTTTCGCCCATAGTAGGCGCTAGCTCTTTGTTTATGGCATCAATAGCAGCACGATAGAGCAAGGTCATAGACTGATCGCCTGACTTAATGTTGACCTCTTGCTGCGCCGATAAAATCGCTTGATTCATTAATAACTTACTTGTCTGGTATGCCGTTTGCCTCGATGTGGCTTTCGCGTCCTTCGAATCACTCACGTCGGTGCTCTTAGACGCCGCGTTTTCAGCATATTTTTTTTGTGGCAAAGGAGTACTTTGCACTTGAGAGGGTTTATTGATTTCCATGATGACTATCCATTCAATTCGGGTCGACTTAATTATCGACCAAAATTTAACCAGCTTTAGTAATTTTTAGAATTGAAGTACCATCTGACCACAAGGCCATGATAAGGCCCACATAAATTAAGTGGGTTCATTCTTTAATAAGGTGCATAAAGCGCCAACCCACCGCAATGCAGATCATTACTATCGCTGAGCTTAGACATAAGCCAATAGAAAAGGATGTTACACCATGGCAGCAGGCCGCAGTTTGAGTCATTTCCGCTTTCACGGGTTTACACTAATCCTTAAGCACTATTTTAAGCATAATCTGGGTATCAATATAAAACGCTTTAGCCTGCTAACAAGCCTCGTCATATTCACTTGCCTCGGCTTTACTCCCATTAGCCAAGCTCATGCGGAAAGCAGACTAATTATTTTAGTCAGACATGCGGAAAAAGCCGACACGCCAGCCAATAACCCGCAGTTATCACCCAAGGGAGAAATGCGCGCAACATCACTGATCACTGCCTTGAGCCGCACGCCGCTTTCGCAACTTATTGCGACTCAATACCTAAGAACCCAGCAAACACTCGCGCCCATCGCCGAGGCTCGCCATTTACCTGTGACGATAGTAGAAGCAGCCAAACCTATCGAAGGACATATCCAACACATTGTTGAACAAGTGCATGCAGTAAAGGGCAATACACTCATCGTTGGGCATTCAAACACTGTCCCACTGATCATTAAAGCCCTTGGCGGACCAGAGACCCAAGCGATCAGCGAAGATGATTATAGCCAGCTGTTTTTACTCTCTCTTAATGATGACCAACCTGCGAGCTTGATCGCCACCCGTTACGGACAAGAATAAGGATAAATAACATGAGTGAACTCAATTGGTTTATGTGGGGACTCGATCTATTTTCAGGGCTGTTTTTGATTGTAATAGGACTCGCAGTACTCGCGGTTATTTACATGTATATCGCAGATAAAATGCAGACCAAACAAGCGGTAAGACATAACTACCCAGTAATTGGTCGCTTTCGGTATCTGTTCGAGAAACAAGGCGAGTTCTTTAGACAATACTTTTTTGCCCAAGACAGAGAAGAACTGCCATTCAACCGTGCAGAACGCAGTTGGGTTTACCGCGCGGCTAAAAATGTTGATAGAACTATCGCCTTTGGTTCGACTCGCCCCTTGGATACAGCCGGTACTGTTATGTTTATGAATACCGCCTTCCCAACCCAAGATGAAGAGATCACACCCATTCATCCACTGACAATTGGCACCAATTGCCGCCAACCCTATACGACTCAAGCCATTTGTCATATTTCAGCCATGAGCTTTGGGGCTCTATCGCGCCCAGCAATTACCGCCCTTTCCCACGGTGCAGCGCAGGCGGGTTGCTGGCTTAACACAGGTGAAGGCGGCTTGAGCCCTTATCATCTAAAAGGTGGCTGCGATATCGTCTTTCAAATTGGAACGGCCAAATACGGTGTACGTAATGAGCACGGACATTTAGACGATGAAAAGCTCAAGTCGATAGCCATTCATCCCGAAGTCAAAATGTTCGAAATTAAAATGAGTCAAGGAGCTAAACCGGGCAAAGGTGGCATTTTACCTGGGATCAAAGTCACGGCTGAAATTGCCCATATTCGCGGTATTCCTCAGGGTTATGACTCTATTAGCCCTAATGGTCATATTGAATTCAAATCCGTGAACGATATTTTGGATATGGTTGAACGAGTACGTGAAGTTACCGGTAAACCAACGGGCATTAAGGCCGTACTCGGTGACGTGCAGTGGCTCGAAGATTTATGTGATGAAATTGAACGCCGTGGCGAAGACTCTGCCCCCGACTTCTTTACTTTAGACAGTGCCGATGGCGGCACAGGCGCTGCACCACAACCTTTAATGGATTATGTCGGATTACCACTGAAGGAAAGCTTACCTATCCTAATTAATATCTTGATCCAACGAGGCTTACGTAAGCGCATCAAAGTCATCGCTTCGGGTAAACTCATAGTGCCATCAAGAGTCGCTTGGGCTTTGGCATTAGGTGCCGACTTCATCGCATCGGCCCGTGGCAATATGTTCGCCCTCGGTTGTATTCAAGCCTTACAGTGCAATAGAGATACCTGCCCAACGGGCATCACAACGCACAATCCCAAGCTACAACAAGGACTCGATCCTAGGGATAAATCGGCTCGTGTTGCTAACTATAATCATAATTTACACCATGACTTAGCCTTAATTGCGCACTCTTGCGGAGTGACAGAACCAAGACAACTCAAACCCTCACATGTCCGAATTGTACTCGATAGCGGTTTATCCATTTCACTCGATAAATACTATGCACATATGGATAAGTAGCCGCGAACCCTCGCGGTTAATGGCGAATACAACTTTCGTCTATATAGGGTTTACATAAGGTATATTTGAATGCGTATCACAAAAGAGGTAAGATCCGTGACGTGAGACATTATTCAAATGTCTTACCCACAATTGAACTTAAGGAAACACTTTGAAATCTAGCTTCGTAAGCCAACTGCCCGCCAGTAAAACTGTAAGCACTAGCTGTAAGAGCTGTAATCGCCTGACCGAGATCGAAGGTGAACTGGTGTGTTTTCGCGAAGGGCAGATCATTCGACTCACTTTGATAGATGAGTCAGTACCTAAATTGAATCTTTTATGTGAAGGTTGGAAAGCGGGGAAGCTGAACGGCGTAGCTTAATTCAGCCATATTTTATCTCTAGAGTCTCTCTAGAGCATCAAGAATAGAGGCTCACCTCTATTCTCGGACGTTCTCACTGTAGTGGCACACTAATTTTGGCCACCTAAATAGAGGTGATATTATTACCTCGTAGATGACTTTAGGTGAACACATGAGATCGACAACCAGAAAAACATTTAGTGCTGAATTCAAACTTGAAGCAGCCCAATTAGTCCTCGATAAAAACCATAGCATCATCGAAGCTGCAAAGGCGATGAACGTAGGTAAGTCCACTATGGATAAATGGGTGAGACAGTTAAAACTAGAACGCCAGGGTGGCACACCAA